>NZ_JBHWVM010000074.1:9881-39395 GCF_042736805.1 Streptomyces sp. NPDC060031 | reverse complement strand
CGCCCCGCCCGGCCCCACTTACGCCGGCCCGGTCCGCCCGCTACCGGCGCCCCCCTCCACCCCCCACCACGCGTCGGTGCGCGGGGCGCCCCACCCCCCCGGCCCCACCTCCGTTTCCGGTTCCCGGCGCGCTCTCAGCGGGCGAAGAACGGCTCGCCGGCCGGCGCCGGGGCCTGCGCCGGGAGCAGCGCGAGGTCCAGCCCGCGTACGAGGCGAGCGCGCAGGGTCTCGTCGGCCGCCAGGGCCTCGGCGACCCGCCGGGCCGCCGCCGGGGCCTGGGCGTCGGCCGTCAGCGCGATCACGAGGGTGCCGTCGCTGTCCGCGCCGCCCTGAACGAGGTGGGCGCGCAGCACCGCGGGCTCGGCGGCCACGGCGGCCCGTACGGCCTCCCGTACGGCGGGGTCGGCGAGCGGGCCCGCGTCCGTGCGGCCCTCGGCCAGTGCGAGCAGGGCGGAGCCGGTGAGCTGGTAGGTGACCGGGCCGGACAGGTCCAGCACGAGGGTGTCGGCCTTCTCGTGCGCGGCGGCGGCCAGCGCCTGGTGCAGCGGGACCGCCACCGGGCGGGCCGCCGGGTCCCACAGGGCCAGCGAGGCGATCGAGGTGAAGGCGGGCAGCGCCCGCCGGTCCCCCGCCCGCAGGGTGGGGACGGCCATGTCGCTGGTCTTCTCGCGCTTGAGGCCCGTCTCCGGGTCCGTCTCGACCTCGCCGAGGACGGCGACGACGGGGACCAGCAGGCGGGCGTCCTTGAGGGCGGCCAGCACCTGCGGCTCCTTGCCCCTGTCCTCGGCCCAGGCGGCCAGGGCCGCGCTCAGCCTGGGGTCGGCGGAGCCGTCGTCGTCGGAGAAACCGGGGTCGGGGATGTTCTTGTTCGCCACAGTTACCCGACCCTACTCCGCCGGGCGGGCCTCGGACGCCGGGCCAGTACGGCGGCCAGCGCGAGCAGCACCAGACCCGCGGCCGCGGCGGCGTGCGTGCCCAGGCGCGCCCGGCGCTCGGGGGTCCGCAGCGGCTCGGAGCCGGCGCCGAAGTAGGCCTTGCCGGCCGCGGCGGGCGAGGGCACCGGGGGCTCGGCGCGCACCGCGTCCGCGGCCTGGAGGGCGGCGACCGGATCCACCAGGCCGTGGCCGCGGGCGTCGTCGCGGCCGTCGGCCGGGGAGTCGGCGGCAGTGTCCTCCAGCAGCTTCTTGACCTGGGCCGGGGACAGGTCGGGGTGCGCGGCGCGGACCAGGGCCACCGCGCCGGAGACGAAGGCCGCGGCCGCGCTGGTGCCCCAGCCCTCGTAGTAGGAGCGGTCGGGGTCGGCGATGACGACGTCGACGCCCGGGGCGCAGACGGTGGCGTACCAGTTGCTGGTGGAGAAGCCCGCCTTGCGGCCGCGCCGGTCGACGGCGGTGACGGCGATCACCCCGGGGTAGGCGGCCGGGTAGGAGGCGTGGTCGCCCTGTTCGCCGCCGTTGCCGGCGGAGGCGACGACGACCGCGCCCTTGGCGAGGGCGTACTGGACGGCCTCATCCTCGGCGGCCTCGTGGTGGGCGGAGCTGCTGTCGTCTCCGAGGGACAGGTTGATGACGTCGGCGTCGTGGTCGGCGGCCCAGCGGATGCCTTCGGCCAGGGCGCCGCCCATGCTCTCGCGGGCCTTGGCCCGGCCTGGGTCGCCTTCCTCCAGGATCACCCGGACCGGGAGGATCCTCGCCTGGGGTGCGATGCCGAGGACGCCTTGGCGGCGGTTCGGCCCGTGGCCGTGTCCGGCGATGATCCCGGCCATGGCCGTGCCGTGCCGGGCCCAGGCCCGGTCGCCGCGGCCGGCGCCCATGCCGACGAGGTCGGTCCCCTGGAGCACTTGCCCGGCCAGGTCGGGGTGGGCGTCGTCGACCCCGGTGTCGAGGACGGCGACGGTGACCCCGTCGCCCCGGGTGGTGCCCCAGGCCTCCTCGGCACGCAGGGCCGTGAGCCCCCACTGGCGGTCGCGGATGCCGTCGGCGAGGGCCGGGGGCGCCGCGGCGGTGGCGAGGAGGGCGCCGAGCGCGAGGACGGTCGCGGCGCGGGTCGTCACGGCGCGGGGCACCGCGGCGCGGGGCCGGGGGTTCATCGGGTGGGCTCCGGGGCGGGTGGGGCCGCGAGGGCCCGTACGGCGCGTTCGACGCGGTCGGCGACGGCCTTGGTCTCGTGGCCGAGGCCCGCCCGGGCCGCGGGTCCGGTGGCGTCCTGGCGCATCAGGTCCTCGGCGGGCCGGGGCGCGTCCAGGGTGCGGCCGTCGTTGAAGGCGGAGACGGCGTACACGACGACGGGTGCCTCGGGGAGGACGGAGGAGGTCCAGGCGGCGCGCCGGTCGTCGTCGAAGCCGTAGCCGGCCGGCGCCGCGAACCGGCCGCGCAGCCCCTGCATGGCGGCGGCGTCGGCCGGGGTGAACACCATGCCGACGGTGACGAGCGAGCTGCGGGTGGCGTCCGTGTAGGTGGCCCGCAGGACGCGGGTGCAGCCGGCCGGGGCGAGCAGCGCCCGCCAGTCGGCGCTCAGCGCGGCGGGGCAGTCGGCGTCGGGCGCCAGCGCGATCCGGGTCCAGGTGCGGTCGGCGCCGCCGGGACCGGCGCCGCGGCCGTCGAGCACGGGCGGGAAGAGGGTGTCGACGGGGGTGGCCCGCCACAGGGAAGCGGCCTTGCGGTACGCCGCGTCGGCGGCCAACGGCCGGTGCGCGGCGCGGTGTTCGGCGACCGCTTCGTAGCCGGCGGCGCCGGTCATCCCCGCTCCGAGGAGGGTGCACAGCACGGCGGCGAACACCCGCCCGGGCCGCCGCCGGGGCGCGGGCGGACCGGGCTCGGCCAGGACCGCGGTCCGCGGTGTCGACGTGCTCATCCGGCGGCTCCGCCCCCCGTTCCGTACGGCTGCCTAGCCGTACTGTACGGGCCTGCCCGGGCGCTCGGGACGACGGGACGGGCGAGGGCGGTGGCCGTAGCCCCTACCCACCGGTACCACCACGTGGCAAGCTGCCGCCATGTCTTCCGACCGGGCCCGGTACGACCGGGCGACCGCGCATCTCGACGCGCCCCTGGCCATCGTGGATCTCGACGCGTTCGACGCCAATGCCGACGACCTCGTGCGGCGGGCCGGCGGCAAGCCGGTCCGGGTGGCCAGCAAGTCCGTCCGATGTCGTGCGCTCCTCGAACGGGTCCTGGCGCGGCCGGGGTTCGCCGGGATCATGTCGTACACCCTGGCCGAGTCGATCTGGCTGGCCCGTTCCGGCTTCGAGGACGTGCTGCTCGCCTATCCGTCCGCCGACCGCGGCGGATTCGCCGAGCTGGCGGGCGATCCCAAGCTGGCCGCCGCCGTCACCGTCATGGTGGACGACCCGGCGCAGCTGGAGCTGATCGACCGCTCCCGGGACGGCGGGACGCAGGAGGTCCGGGTCTGCCTGGAGCTGGACACCGCGCTGCACCTGCTCGGCGGCCGGGTGCGCGTCGGGGCCCGCCGCTCGCCGCTGCGCGAGCCCGCGCAACTCGCCGAGCTGGCCCGGATCGTGAGCGCGCGTCCCGGTTTCCGCGTCGTCGGGCTGATGGGGTACGAGGGACACGTGGCCGGGGTCGGCGACTCCCTGGCCGGGCGGCCCCTGCGGTCGCGTGCGATCCGGCTGATGCAGGGCGCCGCCCGCAAGGAGCTGGCCGCCCGCCGGGGCGAGGCCGTGCGGGCCGTGCGGGCCGTCGTGCCGGACCTGGAGTTCGTCAACGGCGGCGGGACCGGCAGCGTCCAGCAGACCGCCGCCGAAGACGCGGTCACGGAGATCGCCGCCGGGTCGGGGCTGTACATACCGCGGCTGTTCGACAACTACACGTCGTTCCGGGGCCGTCCGGCGGCCCTGTTCGCCCTGCCCGTGGTCCGCAGGCCCGGCGTGGGCGTGGTGACCGTGCTGGGCGGCGGGTACCCCGCCTCGGGGGCGGCGGGGGCCGACCGGCTCCCCGTGCCGTACCTGCCCGAGGGGCTGCGCTACGACCCGCAGGAGGGCGCCGGCGAGGTACAGACGCCGCTTCTGGGCGGCGCGGCGGACGATCTGCTGATCGGCGACCGGGTGTGGTTCCGGCACGCGAAGGCCGGGGAACTGTGCGAGCGCTTCGAGGAGTTGCACCTCGTCGAGGGCGATCGGGTGACGGCCACCGCCCCGACGTACCGGGGCGAGGGCCGCACGTTCCTCTGACTGGCGGGGGCTTAGAAGACGGTGTCCGTCTGGTCGGGGACGATGCTCGCGTCGCCCCGGCGGACGGGTCCGGCCGTGCCCTCGTGGTCGACGTAGCCCGTCGTGGCGCACGGGTAGGGCGAGCTCTTCTGCTTCTTCGGCTCGATGAACATCGGGTTCACGATCCACTTGCCGTCGCTGTTGTCGTACGCGCGGCACATCAGCTCGTTCTTGTTGCGGTTCACGACGAGCCGCAGGGCGGTCGCGTCGCGCAGGAACGAGATGTCGGTGTCGGAGTCGCCCGCGGCGAACACCTGGCGGCGCGCGGCCGGCTGGACCTTCTCGGCCGCGGCGCCGCGGACCCCGAAGACCTCCTTGTTGATCCAGCAGCGCTTGCCGTCGATGTACGTGATCATCGAGTCGGCGCCGTCCCGGACGGATCCGCAGCCCTGGAGGTGGGAGGTGAACTTCCCGCCGCTGGTGGTGGTGTTGCGGATGCCGATGACGTGGTCGGAGGTGATGCCGACGCCCTTGGCCCACACCTCGACGACCGGCTGCGGCGAGGCCGAGCTGATCCAGACGTCGAAGCCGGCCTTCTGCAGGCCCGCGATCAGGTCCTTCTGCTGGTCGTAGTAGCGCACCCAGCCGGTGGCGGAGGTGCTGCCGACCTGCTGCTTGGCTCCGACGGGCGCGGCCAGGTTCTCGCTCCGCGCGGCGGCCGCGAAACCGCGGACCTGGCTCGCGGTCCAGCCCTGCATCAGCTGCGGCAGCCAGGCGTAGGCGGGTTCGATCGTACGGCGGTCCCAGCCGGCGAAGGCGGCGGCGCCGGCCCTCGTGGCCGCGGCGCCGTAGACGGAGTTCAGCTCGTCGGCGCAGCCGGCGGCTTCGGGGGCGCCGGTGGGCAGCGGGGCGCCGGGGCGCGCGAGCGTTCCGCAGGCGTCGGCGAGGGCCTTGGCTGCGGCCGGGGTGAGGTAGCGGCTGGTGGTGGACCAGTCGCCCCCGGCGGGCTGGCGGATCTTGCCGTTGCGCAGCATCCAGAACATGGTGGCGTCGCCGACGTCGTTCTTGACGACGGTGTTGTCCCAGTCGAAGACGGCGACGGGCTTGTTGCGGTTCGGGCGGTAGGGGTTGCAGGCGCCGTACTCGTCGATGAGCTGCTGGAGGCGGGCCTGGTTGTCCCCGTACCAGCCGGCCGCGAGCCGCGGGCTGGTGCAGTGGGTGCCGGGGCGGGCCGCCTGGGCGGTGGGCGCGGCGGCCACGAGGGCGCCGCCGGATATCGCGACGGCGGCGGCGACGGCCTGGAGCCGGCGCGCGGTGGTGGGTCGGGTCACTGAGGTGGACACTCCTGGTTCCTGTGAGGATCGTCGCGGACGGTAGAGCACGACAGCCGGGCGTCGTGCGACGCCCGGCTGTCGGGAGGGTGGATCTGGGATGAATGCTTACAGCGGGGTGACGTACGCGCCGGAGATGCCGCCGTCGACGAGGAAATCGGTGGCGTTGATGAAGGAGGAGTCGTCGCTCGCGAGGAAGGCGACGGCCGCGGCGATCTCGGTGGGCTCGGCGAAGCGGCCCAGCGGGATGTGCACGAGGCGGCGGGCGGCGCGCTCCGGGTCCTTGGCGAACAGCTCCTGGAGCAGCGGGGTGTTGACCGGCCCCGGGCAGAGCGCGTTGACGCGGATGCCCTCGCGGGCGAACTGCACGCCGAGTTCGCGGGACATGGCCAGGACGCCGCCCTTGGAGGCGGTGTACGAGATCTGCGAGGTCGCGGCGCCCATGACGGCCACGAAGGAGGCGGTGTTGATGATCGAGCCGCGGCCCTGGCGCTGCATGTAGGGCAGTGCGGCCTTGCAGCACAGGTAGACGGAGGTGAGGTTGACGTCCTGGACCCGCTTCCAGGCCTCCAGGCCGGTGGTGAGGATCGAGTCGTCGTCCGGGGGCGAGATGCCGGCGTTGTTGAAGGCGATGTCGACGGAGCCGTAGGTGTCGAAGGCGGTCTTGAACAGTGCCTCGACCTCCTCCGGGCTGGTGACGTCGACCTTCACGAAGGTGCCGCCGACCTCCTCGGCGGCGGCCTTGCCGGCCGTCTCGTCGATGTCGCCGCAGACGATGTTGGCGCCCTCGGAGGCCAGCCGGCGGGCGGTGGCGAGGCCGATGCCGCTGCCGGCTCCGGTGATGACGGCGGTACGGCCGACCAGGCGGCGGCAGACGATCTCTTCGGTGTCGCGACTGAACATGGGTTTTCAGGCCTCCGTGCTGATGAAGACGTTCTTGGTCTCGGTGAAAGCGGTGAGGGCGTCGGGTCCGAGCTCGCGGCCGAGGCCGGACTGCTTGTAGCCGCCGAAGGGGGTCCAGTAGCGGACGCTGCTGTGGGAGTTGACGGACAGGTTGCCCGCGGCGACGGCGCGCGAGACGCGCAGCGCGCGTCCGATGTCGCGGGTCCAGAGGGAGCCGGAGAGGCCGTACTCGGTGGCGTTGGCCAGGCGTACGGCGTCCTCCTCGTCCTCGAAGGGCAGGACGACCGCGACCGGGCCGAAGACCTCCTCGGCGGCCACGGGCGCCGTGGGGGCGACGTCGGTGACCAGGGTCGGCGGGTACCAGAAGCCGGGGCCCTCGGGGGCGGCGCCGCGGATCGCGGCGAGGTCGTCGGTGACGTAGGACCGTACGCGGTCCAGTTGCAGCCGCGAGATCAGCGGCCCCATCTGGGTCTTCTCGTCGGCCGGGTCGCCCACGACCACGCTTTCGATCCCGGGGGCCACCAGCTCCAGGAACCGGTCGTACACGGAGCGCTGTACGAGGATCCGCGTGCGGGCGCAGCAGTCCTGTCCGGTGTTGTCGAGGAAGGACATGGGGGCCGCGGCGGCGGCCGCCTCGAGGTCGGCGTCCGCGAAGACGATGTTGGGGCTCTTGCCGCCGAGTTCGAGGGTGACCCGCTTCACGCGGTCGGCGCACTTGGCCATGATCTGCTTGCCGACCCGGGTGGAGCCGGTGAAGACGATCTTCGCGACGCCCGGGTGCTCGACCAGCGCGTCACCCGCTTCCGCTCCCCGGCCGGGGAGCACCTGGAAGAGGTGCTCGGGGATCCCGGCCTCGAGGGCGAGTTCGGCGAGGCGCAGCGCGGTGAGCGGGGTGGTCTCGGCGGGCTTGAGGATGACGGCGTTGCCCGCGGCCAGCGCCGGGGCCAGGCCCCAGGCCGCGATCGGCATGGGGAAGTTCCACGGGGCGATCACGCCGATGACGCCGAGGGGTTCGAGGAAGGTGACGTCGATGCCGCCGGCGACGGGGATCTGGCGGCCGGAGAGGCGCTCGACTCCCCCGGCGGCGAAGTCGAGCAGGTCGCGTACGTTGCCGGCTTCCCAGCGGGCGTTGCCGATGGTGTGGCCGGCCTCGCGGACCTCCAGCCGCGCCAGTTCCTCGATGTGCCCGTCGACGACCGAGGCGAAGCGGCGCAGCAGCCTGGCCCGGTCGGCGGGGGCGGCGGCCGCCCAGCCGCGCTGGGCCGCGGCGGCCCGTGTGACGGCGGCGTCGACATCGTCCCGTGTGGCGGCCGGGACGGTGGCGATGATTTCCTCGGTGGCCGGATTCAACACACTCAAATTGAAGGGGGCCAGCGCATCGGACACGTGGTGCCTCACAGATCTTCGAGGGAGCGGGTTACAGGCGTTCGAAGGAGCGGCGCAGTTCCCAGTCGGTGACGGCGGAGTCGTACGCGTCCAGTTCCACGCGGGCCATGTTCCGGTAGTGGGCGACCACTTCGGGCCCGAACGCGGCCTTGGCGATCTCGCTGTTCTCCCAGAGCTCGGCGGCCTCGCGCAGGGTCGTCGGGACGTGGGCGTAGTCGGCGGTGTAGGCGTTGCCCGCACAGGCTTCGGGCAGTTCCAGGCGGTTCTCGATGCCGTGGAGACCGGCCGCGACCAGGCCGGCGACGGCGAGGTAGGGGTTGACGTCGCCGCCGGGGAGGCGGTTCTCGAAGCGCATGGAGCGGCCGTGGCCGACGACCCGCAGGGCGCAGGTCCGGTTGTCGACGCCCCAGGCGACGGCGGTCGGAGCGAAGGATCCGGGGCGGAAACGCTTGTACGAGTTGATGTTCGGGGCGTAGAGAAGGGAGAAGTCGCGCAGCGCGGCCAACTGACCGGCCAGGAAGTGACGCATCACCGGGGACATGCCGCCGTGGTCGTCGGGGCCGTCAGGGTCCTCACCGGCCATCGCGTTGCGTCCGTCGGCGTCGCTGAGCGAGAGGTGGATGTGGCAGGAGTTGCCCTCGCGCTCGTCGTACTTGGCCATGAAGGTGAGGGAGACGCCTTCCTGGGCGGCGATCTCCTTCGCCCCGGTCTTGTAGACCGCGTGCTGGTCGCAGGTGGTCAGCGCCTCGTCGTAGCGGAAGACGATCTCGTGCTGGCCGAGGTTGCACTCCCCCTTCGCCGACTCGACGACCAGGCCCGCGGCCTGCATCTCGTTGCGGACGCGGCGCAGCAGGGGCTCGATGCGGCCGGTCCCGAGGACGGAGTAGTCGATGTTGTACTGGTTGGCGGGGGTCAGGCCCTTGTAGTCGCGGTTCCAGGCCTGCTCGTAGGTGTCCTGGAAGACCATGAACTCCAGCTCGGTGCCGACCATCGCGCCGTACCCGTGCTCGGCGAGGCGCTCCAGCTGCCGGCGCAGGATCTGGCGGGGCGCGGCGACGACGGGCGTGCCGTCGTTCCAGGCGAGGTCGGCCACGAGGAAGGCGCTGCCGGGGTTCCAGGGGATCCGGCGCAGGGTGGCGAGGTCGGGGTGCATGGCGAAGTCGCCGTAGCCCCGGTCCCAGGAGGACATCTCGTATCCGTCGACGGTGTTCATGTCGGTGTCGACGGCGAGGAGGTAGTTGCAGCCCTCGGTGCCGTGCGCGAGGACCTCGTCGAGGAAGAACTGTGCGGCGAACCGCTTGCCCTGGAGCCGCCCCTGCATGTCGGGGAAGGCCAGGACCACTGTGTCGATCTCACCGCTGGCGACGAGGGCACGGAGCTCCTCAATCGCGAGCGGCGGCTTGCGGTCTACCACGGGAATCTCTCCTTCGGTGAGCCGAGTGCGCCTAAGGTATTGAATAGAACCATTGCTTGGGAAGGGGAGGAGCCGAGATGACCGATACGGCGAGTGAGGGCGGCGCCGTCGCGCGGCTGAATCCCGTGCTGCGCCAGGTGCGGGCGGGCAGCGGCTTCGAGGAGGCGCTGGAGCAGATCCTGCAAGTGGTCCGCCTCGGCCTGGTGCCCGGCGGGGAACGGTTGCCGCCCGAGCGGGAGTTGGCCGAGCGGATGGGGATCAGCCGGGTCACGCTCCGCGAGGTGCTGAAGGTCCTCCAGGACCAGGGCCTGGTGGAGGCCCGGCGGGGACGGTACGGCGGAACGTTCGTGCTGCCCCGCCCCGACACCCCGGCGAGCGGCGCCGAGGAGGAGCTGCGCCGGCGGGTCGCGGGCGTGGACATCGAGGACGTCCTGCGGTTCCGCGAGGTCCTGGAGGTGGGCGCGGCCGGACTGTGCGCCTCCCAGGGGCTGGCCGAAGAAGGTGCGGAGCGGCTGCTCGGGGCCCTGACCGCCACCCACGACGCCCAGCTCGCCGATTACCGGCGCCAGGACACCCTCTTCCACCTCGCCCTGTGCGAACTCGCCGGATCCGCCACCCTGACGGCCCAGTACGCGGCCGTCCGGGCCACCGTGAACGACCTGCTGGACTGCATCCCGCTGCTGGTGCGCAACCTGGAGCACTCGCAGCAGCAGCACACCACCCTGGTGGAGGCGGTGCTGGAGCGGGACGCGGACGCGGCGCGCGAGGTGATGCGCGAGCACTGCTGCGGCACGGCGGCGCTGCTGCGGGGGTTCCTGGCCTGAGCGGCGGGATGCGGGATGCGGGACGGCCGCGCCGGCGTCGGCCGGAGAACTTTTCGTAACCCCTGTTTAACGCACGGGTCTTGCGCCCGCCACTCCTCAGCGGCAAAGGTACGCCCCACAACCATTGCCCTAGGCAGGAGCGCACATGGCCGACGACACCTCGGCACGGCTGGCAGCCGTACCCGATCCCACCACGTCCCCCGAGGGCACCGACGGCTACCTGGAGCGCCGCACCCTGCGCCGCGGCAGCGCCGGCTGGCTGCTGCTCACCGGCCTCGGCGTCGCGTACGTCGTCTCCGGAGACTTCTCCGGCTGGAACGTCGGCCTCGCCCAGGGCGGTTTCGGCGGGCTCGCCATCGCCACCGCCCTGATGGGCGCGATGTACGCCTGCCTCGTCTTCTCCCTCGCGGAGCTGTCGGCGATCCTGCCGACCGCCGGCGGCGGCTACGGCTTCGCCCGCCGGGCGCTGGGCACCTGGGGCGGTTTCCTCACCGGCACCGCCATCCTCATCGAGTACATCCTCGCCCCCGCCGCCATCGCCATCTTCATCGGCGACTACGTCGAGTCCCTCAACCTTTTCGGCCTCACCTCCGGCTGGCCCGTCTACCTCGCCTGCTTCGCGATCTTCATCGGCATCCACCTCTGGGGAGTCGGCGAGGCCCTGCGCTTCTCCCTCGTCGTCACCGCCATCGCCGTGATCGCCCTGATCGTCTTCGCGCTCGGCGCGTTCACCGAGTTCGACGCGGGCCACCTCGACGACATCGCCGTGGACACCACCGCCTTCGGCTCCGGCTCCTGGCTGCCGCTGGGCATCCTCGGCATCTGGGCCGCGTTCCCCTTCGGCATGTGGTTCTTCCTCGGCGTCGAGGGCGTGCCGCTGGCGGCCGAGGAGGCCAAGGACCCGGTGCGCTCCATGCCGCGCGCCCTGTCGATCTCGATGGGCATCCTGATCCTGCTCGCGCTGATCACCTTCCTCGCCTCGACCGGGGCGCGGGGCGCCGACGCCATCAAGGACGCGGGCAACCCGCTGGTCGTCGCCCTGGAGGGCAACTCCGGACTCTCCTGGCTGAAGACCTTCGTCAACTACGCCGGGCTCGCCGGGCTGGTGGCCTCCTTCTTCTCCCTCATCTACGCCGGTTCGCGCCAGCTGTTCGCCCTGTCCCGGGCGGGCTACCTCCCGCGCTTCCTCTCGCTGACCTCCAAGCGCAAGGCCCCGTACCTGGGCCTGCTGATCCCCGGCGCGATCGGCTTCGCCCTGGCCGCCGCCACCGGCAACGGACCGCGCATGCTGAACATCGCGGTCTTCGGCGCGACCATCAGCTACGCCCTGATGGCCCTCTCCCACATCGTCCTGCGCCGCCGCGAGCCGGACCTGGAGCGGCCGTACCGCACCCCGGGCGGGATCGCCACCTCCTCGGTGGCCTTCGTACTCGCCCTGTCGGCCCTGGTCGCCACCTTCCTGGTGGACAAGGACGCGGCGTTCATCGCACTGGCCGTGTACGCCGTCGCCCTCGCCTACTTCGCGATCTACAGTCGGCACCACCTGGTGGCCTCCGCGCCGGAGGAAGAGTTCGCGGCTCTCGCGGAAGCGGAGGCGGAACTGTCCCGCGACTGAAATCCTGGCCCCGATCCACCCTCTGGAGGTATCAACCGTGCACAGGCCGCTCATCGGCATCTCCACCTACGTGGAAGCGTCCACCCGCTACGGGGTGTGGGACCTTCCCACCGCCCTCGTCCCCACCGGGTACTACGAACTCGTCCAGGCGGCGGGCGGCGCGGCGGTGCTGCTGCCGCCGGACGAACCCGGCAGGGCGGCGGAGGTGCTGAGCCGGCTGGACGGCCTGGTCGTCGCGGGCGGCCCCGACGTGGACCCGCTCCACTACGGCGCCGCCCGCGATCCCCGTACGGGAGCGCCCGCCACGGTCCGCGACCACTGGGAACTGGCGCTGATCGGGGCGGCGCTCGCCTCCGGCATGCCGCTGCTGGGGATCTGCCGGGGCATGCAGGCGCTGAACGTGGCCCTGGGCGGGACGCTGCACCAGCACATCGACGGGCACGCGGACGCCCCGGGCGTCATCTCCTGGCACCCGGTGCGGCCGGTGCCGGGCACGCGGTACGCGGCGCTGGTGCCGCAGGAGGCGGAGGTTCCGACGTACCACCACCAGGCCGTGGACCGCCTGGGCCGCGACCTGATCGTCTCGGCCCACGCGGCCGACGGGACGGTGGAGGCGATCGAACTCGCGGACCCGGCGCGGTGGGTCGTCGGCGTCCAGTGGCACCCGGAACGGGACGAGGACACCCGCGTGATGTCGTCCCTCGTCTCGGCGGCCACCGCGCGCACTTCGGTCCTGGTCTCGTAACCCCCGGGGCTCCACGGCCGGACCGGGCGGCCGCGGCGCCACTGCCGGGGGCCGGCCCCGGACCCCCGCGGCGTGGCCGGACCGGCGGCGCTACGGGAGCCGGCGCGTCAGGGACAGCAGGTCGCGCGCCGGGCCCGCCGGGCGGGAGCCCGTCGGCCAGACGGCCCGCAGGGCCCGGTCCAGCGCCGCCCCGACCACCGGCACGGCCACCAGCCGCCGCCCCGCCAACTCGTCCCCCACCGCCAGTTCCGACAGCACGCACGGCCCCGCCCCGCTCAGCGCCGCCGCCTTGACGGCCGTGGTCGACGCCAGCTCCAGCAGCGGCTCCGCCACGCCCCCGCACCCCGCCAGCGCCGCGTCCAGCACCTGCCGCGTCCCCGACCCCCGCTCCCGCAGGATCAGCGGCGTCGACGCCAGTTCCGCCGCCTCCACCCCCTTGGCCCGCCGCGCCCACGGGTGCCCCGACGCCACCGCCACCACCAGCCGGTCCTGTGCGATGACCGCCGAGTCCAGCCCCTCCGGCACCGTCAGCCCCTCCACGAAGCCGAGGTCCGCCTCGTGGGCCAGGACCCGCTGCGCCACCACCGCCGAGTTCCCCGCGTGCAACGACACCGCCGTCCCGGGCCTCTGCCCGCGCAGGGCGATCAGCCACCCGGGCAACAGGTACTCCGCGATGGTCATGCTGGCCGCAACCCGCAGCCGCGAGTCGCGCCGCCCCCGCAGCGCCTGCGCACCGGCGTCGAAGGCTTCCGCCGCCTCCACCACCCGCCGGGCCCAGTCCGTGACCAGCGCGCCCTCCGCGGTGAGCGTGGAGCCGCGCGGGGAGCGGTCCACCAGCGCCACCCCCAGCCGGGTCTCCATCGCACGGATCCGGCTGCTCGCCGCGGGCTGGGTGATGCCCAGCCGCCGGGCCGCGCCGCTCAGGCTGCCGATCCGCGCGACCGCGAGCAGCAGTTCCAGCGCGCCGAGATCCGGTACCCGGTGCGCCAGCGGAACCTGCGACGCCCACTCCTCATTACCCATAAGTTCAGTTTATGTCCTCATAGGAAGATGACCTCTGCCGCCCGGCCCGCCCCGGCGGAACCCTGGAGCCATGGCCACCACCCTGGTTCGATCCGACACCACCCCCGAGACCGCCGCCGCCCCCGCCCACAAGGCACCGGCGCTGCGCCACCTCGGCCCCAACTGGTACGCCTCCGTCATGGGCACGGCGATCATCGCGAACGCCGGCGCGACCCTCCCGTACCAGCTCCCCGGCCAGCGCGTGGCCTGCCTGATCCTCTGGGCCCTGTCCGCCGCCGCCCTCGCCGTCCTGCTCACCGCCCGCGCCGGGCACTGGCTCCACCACCGCGACCAGGCCCGGGCCCATCTCCTCGACCCCGCCGTGGCCCCCTTCTACGGCTGCCTCGCGATGGCCCTGCTGGCCGTCGGCGGCGGCACCATGATCGTCGGCAAGGACCTGATCGGGGTGCTGGCCGCCGTCGCCGCGGACGCGGTCCTCTTCACCGCCGGCACCGCGATCGGCCTGCTCATGGCCGTCGTCGTGCCCTACCTGATGGTGGTCCGCCACAAGGTCACGCCCGGGCAGGCCACCCCGGTGTGGCTGCTCCCCGTGGTCGCCCCCATGGTCTCCGCCGCCGTCGGCCCGCTGCTGATACCCCACCTGCCCTCGGGGCAGCCCCGCGAGGCCATGCTGCTCGCCTGCTACGCCATGTTCGGCATCAGCCTGCTCGCCACCCTGCTGATGCTCCCCCTGATCTTCGGCCGCCTGATCATGCACGGGCCCCTGCCCCTGGCCCTCACCCCGACCCTGTTCCTGGTCCTGGGCCCCCTCGGGCAGTCGACCACCGCCGTCAACCAGCTCGCCGACGTGGCGCCCCAGTCGATAGCGGCCCCCTACGCCGGTGCGTTCGGCGCCTTCGCGGTCGTCTACGGGGTGCCCGTGATGGGCTTCGCCCTGCTGTGGCTGGCCCTGGCCGTCGCCATGCTGGTCCGGGCCGCCCGGGGCGGCATGGGGTTCGCCATGACCTGGTGGGCCCTGACCTTCCCCATCGGCACCTGCGTCACCGGCGCCGCCGGCCTGGCCCACCACACCGGGCTGACCGCCTTCGCCTGGCTGGCCGCCGCACTGTTCCTGGCCCTGCTCACCGCCTGGGTCCTGGCCGCGACCCACACCCTGCGCGGCCTCTTCTCCGGCCGCCTCCTGGCCGCACCCCGCTAGCTGGCCAGTGCTGTGACCGGAACGCTTCAGCGCGCCGCGCGCAGGGCGGCCCCCAGCACCGCCGGGGCCTGCGCCAGCGAAGGCCCGTACCAGGTCAGGTGGCGGCCGCTGACCAGCGCCGCCGGCAGGGGCGCGAACGCCTCCGGGCCGTCGGACTCCGTGAAGCGGTACGGCTCGTCGGGGAGCACCACCAGATCGCAGCCGGCGGCGGCCAGCTCCTCGACGGGCACGCACGGGTAGCGCTCCGCGTGCCCGGCGTACGCGTTGCGCACCCCCAGCCGGGCCAGCAGATCGCCCGCGAAGGTGTCCCGGCCCAGCACCATCCACGGCCTGCGCCACACCGGCACGAAGGCCGTTCGCTCCCCGCCGGGCGCCACGGGCCGCACGTCCGCCCAGGCGGCCTCGGCCCGGTCCAGCCACTCGGGCCGCTTCAGCCCCAGGGCTCCCACCAGGACCCGGTCCAGCTCGCTCAGCGCCTGCGGCAGCCCGCGTACCTCGGTGACCAGCACCTCCACCCCGGCCGCCCGCAGCTCCGCCAGGTCCGGGGCCCGGTTCTCCTCCTCGTTGGCGATCACCAGGTCCGGGCGCAGCCGCGCGATCCGGCGCACGTCGGGGTTCTTCGTTCCCCCGATCCGCGCCGCGTCCCCGAGGTCCGCGGGATGCGTGCACCAGTCGGTCGCCCCGACCAGCAGCCCGGGCGCGCTCACCGCCACCGCCTCGGTCAGCGACGGCACCAGCGAGACGACCCGCATCCGGCTCAGCGCCCCGGCGCCGGCGGTTCGGAGGTCGCGTGGATGTGGTCGCCGACCGCGACGACGAGGAACCGGGTGTCCTCGGTGACGGCCCGCCACCGGTGCCGCACCCCGCCGGAGAGGAACAGCGCGTCACCGCTCTCCAGCCGGTACGCCCGCCCCTCGGCCTCCACCTGGCACGCGCCGGAGACCACGTACATCAGCTCGTCGTTGCGGTGCTGGTACTCGCGGCCCGCGTCCTGGTCCCCGGTGAACTCCAGCGCGTGCAGTTGGTGGTGCCCGCGCACGAGGGGCCGTACGCCCGGGACCGGGGTGAGCCCGGAGTCGTCGCCGGCCCGTACGAGGTCCACCGTGCGCGCGGTGTCGGAGGCGGCCAGCAGCTCGACGGCGGTGGTCTCCAGCGCGTCCGCGACCCGCTCCAGGGACCGCATGCTGGGCCGGGCCCGCTCGTTCTCTATCTGGCTCAGGAAGGGCACCGACAGGCCGCTGCGCGCCGAGACGGCGGCGAGCGTCAGGTGCAGCGCGCGGCGCCGTTTGCGTACGGCCACGCCCACCCGGAGCGGTTCCTTGGCGTCCTTGTGCTTGTCGTCCCTGTCGTTCCGGTCGCTCTTGCCGTCCGCTGTGTACAGGTCCTGCGTGCCGTCCCTGTCGTTCATGTCGGGGCTGCCCTCCCCTTGTCCGTCGCACATGGGTGTGCTGTAAGCACCTTACGCAGCAACCGCCCCCGGTTTCGCGCGCACGAGGTGACCCGCCCACCGCGCATCGAGCGTTTTCCCGGCGGCCCTGGGTTCGGCGGGTGCGGCATCATCGTGGTCGTGACGACGACACGACGCCTGATGCTCCTGGACACCGCCTCCCTCTACTACCGCGCGTACTTCGGTGTGCCGGACTCCGTGAAGGCCCCCGACGGCACTCCGGTCAACGCCGTGCGCGGGCTGCTGGACTTCATCGGGCGCCTGGTGCAGGACCACCGGCCGGACGATCTGGTGGCGTGCATGGACGCGGACTGGCGGCCGCACTGGCGGGTCGAGCTGATCCCCTCGTACAAGGCCCACCGGGTCGCCGAGGAGACCGCCACCGGCCCGGACGTGGAGGAGACCCCGGACACCCTGGCCCCGCAGGTGCCGATCATCGAGGCGGCCCTGGACGCGTTCGGCATCGCCCGGGTGGGGGTCGCCGGGTACGAGGCGGACGACGTGATCGGCACGCTCACCGCCCGCGCCACCGGCCCGGTGGACATCGTCACGGGCGACCGGGACCTCTACCAGCTGGTGGACGACGCCAAGGCGCGGCGCGTGCTCTACCCGCTGAAGGGGGTCGGCACCCTGCAGATGACGGACGAGGCGTGGCTGCGCGAGAAGTACGGGGTGGACGGCCCCGGCTACGCGGACCTGGCGCTGCTGCGCGGCGACCCCAGCGACGGACTGCCGGGCGTGCCGGGCATCGGCGAGAAGACGGCGGCCAAGCTCCTCGACGCGTACGGCACCCTGGCCGGGATCCTCGCCGCGATCGACGACCCGAAGTCGAAGCTGACCCCCACCCAGCGCAAGCGGCTGGACGAGTCCCGGCCGTATCTGGCGGTGGCCCCGAAGGTGGTCCAGGTCGCCTCGGACGTCCCGCTGCCGGACTTCGACGCGGCCCTGCCCGCGGCCCCGGCGCAGCCGGAACTGGTGGACGCTCTTGCGCGCCGGTGGGGTCTGACCGGAGCCGTGTCACGCCTGAGCAGCGCACTGCGCCCATGAGGTGATAACTTAGGTAAACCTAAGTTTCTGGGGAGTCAGGGGAGACGCCGTGGCAGAAGGACGCGCCCGCACAGTCGGCACCGCAGTCGTCGTGCGCACCGAGCGGTTGACGCCGCACATGGTGCGGATCGTCCTGGGCGGTGAGGGGCTGGCCGGGTTCGGCGCCGGCGAGTTCACCGACCACTACGTCAAGCTGCTCTTCGCCGCCGACGGCGTCCGCTACGCCGAACCCTGGGACCTGGATCAGATCCGCTCGGCGCACCCGCGCGAGGAGTGGCCGCGCCAGCGGGCGTACACCGTGCGCTGCTGGGACCCGGCCCACCGGGAGCTGACCCTGGACTTCGTCGTGCACGGGGACGAGGGCCTGGCCGGTCCCTGGGCGGCCCGCGTCCAGCCGGGTGAAGTCGTACGCTTCCTCGGCCCGGGCGGGGGCTACGCCCCGGAGCCGAAGGCCGGCTGGCACCTCTTGGTCGGCGACGAGAGCGCCCTGCCGGCGATCGGCGCGGCGATGGAGCGGATGCCGGTCGGGGCCCAGGTGCACGCCTTCGTGGAGATCGAGGGCCCGGAGGACGAGCAGAAGATCGCCACCCCGTGCGGCATCGTCCCGGTCTGGATCCACCGCGGCGCCCGCCCGATCGGCGAGGCCCTGGTGGAGGCCGTGACCTCCCTGCGGTTCCCCTCCGCGGACGTCCACGCCTTCGTCCACGGCGAGGCGGGCTTCGTGAAGGAGCTCCGCCGCCACCTGCGCATGGAGCGCGGCATCCCCCGCGAGCGCCTGTCCATCTCGGGCTACTGGCGCCTGGGCGAGACGGACGAGGGCTGGCGCGCGATCAAGCGCGACTGGAACGCCGCAGTGGAAGCCGAACAGGAACACCGCGCAGCCGCCTGACCCCACCCCTCCGCGACCGCCGGGAAATCCACCGCGGCCGTGCACAACCAGCGCCGGGCAATCCACCGCGGCCGGGCATCCACTGCCGCCGGGCAAAATCCAGCCCCGCCGGCGTTTGAGGCGCGGGGTCCGGGGCGGAGCCCCAGGGGCCCGGGCGCAGCCCGGGGCTTGCGCCGCACCACCCGGGACGGAACGCGCGCGTTCGCCCGTCCGGCAGGACAATGACCCCATGCGCACGGTCCGCGTCATCGGCTCGGCCGGCGCCGCCGTCATACTGGCCGCGGCGACGGCAACGGCAACGGCCGCCCCCAGCCCTCCCCCCGCCCCACAGCCCCGGATCACCGACGCCCAGGTCAACACGGCAGTGACCCGCATCGACGCGACCGTCACCGACATGATGACCCGCACCGGCGTCCCCGGCGTCTCGGTCGCGGTCGTCCACGACGGCAAGGTGGTCTACCTCAAGGGCTTCGGACTGCGCCGCACCGGCGAGAGCGCCAAGGTCGACCCCGACACCGTCTTCCAGATCGCCTCGCTCTCCAAGCCGGTCTCCTCCACGGTCGTGGCCGGCGCCCTGACCACCCCCGACGAGTGGGACCGCCACACCGCGCTGCCGGGCTTCGCCCTGAAGGACCCGTGGGTCACCGACCACGTCGCGACCGCCGACCTGTTCTCCCACCGCAGCGGCCTGCCCGACCACGCCGGCGACCTCCTGGAGGACCTCGGCTACGACCAGTCGTACATCCTCGACCACCTGCGCCTGGAGCCCCTCTCCCCGTTCCGCGCGAGCTACGCCTACACCAACTTCGGCTTCACCGCCGCCGCCGAGGCCATCGCCAGGGCCAAGGGCACGAGCTGGCAGAAGCTCAGCGAGGACACCCTCTTCAAGCCCGCCGGCATGACCCGTACGAGCACCCGGTTCTCCGCCTTCGAGCAGGCCGCCGACCACGCCGCCACCCACGTCAAGAACCCTGACGGCACGTGGAGCCCCCGCTTCGTCCGCGATCCCGACGCGCAGGCACCGGCCGGCGGTGTCAGTTCCACCGCCCGCGACCTGTCCCGCTGGATGCGGCTCCAGCTCGGCGGCGGCTCCCTCGACGGGAAGCAGATCGTCCCGGCCGACACCCTGGCCCGTACGCACCTGCCCGAGATCGTCTCGCAGCCGCCCACCGGAGCCGGCGGCCACCCCACCTTCTACGGGCTCGGCTGGAACGTCTCGTACGACGACGCCGGCCGGCTGCGCCTGAGCCACTCCGGGGCCTTCCAGCTCGGCGCCAACACCAACGTCACGATGCTCCCGCTGGAACGGCTCGGCATCGTCGTGCTGACCAACGGCGCCCCGGTCGGCCTCGCCGACGCGGTGGCCCTGGACTTCTTCGACACGGCCGAGCACGGCAAGCCGGGCACCGACTGGCTGGCCCTGGCCGGCGCCGCCTACGCGCAGATGGAGACCGCGGGCCGCTCCCCCACCGACTACGCGCATCCGCCGTCGGGCGCGAAACCGGCCCAGGACGACTCGGCGTACACGGGGACCTACGACAACCCCTACTACGGCAAACTCACGGTGACGGCGGGCCCCGACGGCGCGCTCACCCTCGCCCTCGGCCCGAAGCCGATGCGCTTCCCGCTCACCCACTACGACGGGAACACCTTCAGCTACGAGACCTCCGGCGAGAACGCGGTGGGCCGCACCGGGGTGTTCTTCTCCGACGGCACGGTCCGCGTGGAGTACCTGGACGCCAACCACCTGGGCACCTTCACCCAGGAGTAGCCGCATAGCCTGGTCCCGATGAAACGCCACAAGCGGGCCCCCGACTCGCCCCTCCCCCAGATCGCCGGCATCGACCCCGTCCGCCTGCGGCTCCCCGGCGACCCGCAGGGGACCTGGCCCGATCTCGGCACCTGGCTCACCGCGCGCTACGCGGGCACCCGCGGCGCCGAGTCCATGGCCCACCTGCTGGCCACGGGCCGGGTGCTCGGGGCGGGCGGCCGGGTGCTGAGCGCGCGGGACCCGTACGAGCCGGGCTCCTACCTGTTCTTCCACCGGGACATGCCGCCCGAGCCGCGCGTGCCGTTCCCGATCCGTGTCGTCCACCGCGACGGGCACCTGCTCGTGGTGGACAAGCCGCACTTCCTGGCCACCACCCCGCGCGGCAGCCACGTGTTCCAGACGGCCCTGGCGCGGCTGCGCGAGGAGTTGGACCTGCCCGAGCTCAGCCCGGCGCACCGGCTGGACCGGCTGACCGCCGGACTGGTGATGTTCAGCATCCGCCCCGAGGACCGCGGCGCGTACCAGACGCTGTTCCAGGAGCGGCGGATCCGCAAGGAGTACGAGGCGCTCGCGCCCCTGGATCCGGGGCTCGACCTGCCGCGTACGGTGCGCAGCCACATCGAGAAGCTCCGCGGGGTCATCGCCGCGGCGGAGGTCCCGGACGCGGAGCCGAATGCCGAGAGCGTGGTGGAACTCGTCGAGTCCCGGGGCGGCTTGGGGCGCTACCGGCTGACCCCGCACACCGGACGCACCCACCAGCTGCGCGTGCACATGAACAGTCTGGGCCTGCCGATCCTCGGCGACCCGGTGTATCCGCAGGTCACCGATCCGGCACCGGACGACTACCGGCGCCCGCTGCAACTGCTGGCCAAGGTGCTGGAGTTCACCGATCCCGTCACCGGGGCGGCGCACCGTCTCGAGAGCGGCCGCACCCTGCAGGCGTGGCACGACCCGGACGCCTGGGAGGCCGGTCAGGCGGAAGACTGAGGCCGGCCCACGCCCGCGATCCGCAGCGCCGCGTCGGCGGTGGCCTCCGCGAAGGCGGCCACCGGTCGCGCCGGATCGGCGCGGTGGATCAGCATGACGCCCTCGATGAGCCCGAAGACGAGGTCGTTGCGCAGCGCCAACCCGGCCCTGTCTCCCGACAGTTCGGCCCCGACGGCGGTGCTGTCGAGCAACGTGCGGTAGGCATCCTTGAGTTCGAGGCGCATCCGGCGGAACCGGGTGAACCGCGAGCCGCCCACCTCGGGCAGGAGGTAGAGCGCGCCCAGGTTGTACGGACCCCCGCACAGCAGCAGCACATCGGAACGGCACAGCTCCCAGAGCCGCTCGTCCGCGGGGCGGTCCGCGTCGGCCAGCAGCCGGCGGGCCAGCACCAGCGAGGGGGCGACCGTGGACTCCAGGATTTCGGCGAGGAGTTCCTCCTTGCCGCCGAAGTAGTGGTACATCGTGGCCTGGCGCATCCCGGCTCGCTCGGCCACCGCCCGCGTGGTGGTGGCCGCGTACCCCTGGACGGTGAACAACTCGGCCGCCGCACAGAGGAGTTCCTCGCGCGGCGGCCGGCCGCTGTCCGGCCTCAGCTGATCGGCGCGCGGCCGACCGACCCGTCTCGCACCCTCTCCCGCTCCGCCACTCATGTGCCGATCGTCGCACAGCGCACGCCGAATCGATCATGGCAAGAGATGAGATCCGGCCGTCCCGGCCTTCAGAGGAAGCCCCAAAAACTCCTAGCCGACCGAGCTGTAGGCCACTACGCCCCGAAGGAGCGCGTCCACGGCCTTACGGGCATTTCGCGCCACCGTGCTGCCGCCCTCCGAGGACGGCGGAGCGGAGGACGACGGCGCCGCCGCGGCCACCTGCCCCAGCACGTCGATGACCTGCTTGCACCAGCGCACGAAGTCACCGGCCGGCATCTCCGCCTCGCGCAGCACCTCGTCCAGGCTCTTGTCGGAGGCCCACTGGTACGCCGCCCACGCGAAGCCGAGGTCCGGCTCGCGCTGGCCCACGCCCTCCGCCTGGTTGATGCGGTGCTCCTCCTCCAGCGCGTCGAGCCGGCCCCAGATGCGGACCATCTCGCCGAGCGCCGCCTTTGCCGCGCCGCCCGGAACCTTCGGCGCGACCGCGTCGTCCGACTGGCGCGCCTCAAAGACCAGCGCCGAGACGCAGGCGGCCAGTTCGGCCGGGCTCAAGCCCTCCCAGACCCCGGCGCGCAGGCATTCCGACGCCAGCAGGTCGAGCTCGCCGTACAGCCGCGCCAGGCGCCGGCCGTGCTCGGTGACCTCGTCCTCGCGCAGGTAGTCCAGCTCGGTCAGCAGCGCGTGGATCCGGTCGAAGGTGCGGGCGATGGTGTTCGTCCGGCCCTCGATGCGCCGCTCCAGCTGCTGCGTGTCGCGCTGCAGGCGGTGGTAGCGCTCCGCCCAGCGGGCGTGGTCCTCGCGCTCGTCGCAGCCGTGGCAGGGGTGCGCCCGCAGTGCGGCGCGCAGCCGGGTGATCTCGCGGTCGTCGGCCGCCGCGGCCCGGCCCCGCTTGTGCCGGTCGGGCGCGACGTGCCCGGCCTTGGCGCGCAGTTGGGAGGCCAGGTCCCGACGGGACTGCGGCGAACGGGCGTTGAAGGTCTTGGGGACCCGCATCCGGTCGATGGCCTCGACCGGGACCGGGAAGTCGATCGCGGCGAGCCGCTTGACCTGCCGCTCGACGGTGAGCACCAGCGGGCGCGGGCCCTCGGTGTACTCGTGCCCGCGGTGCCCGTTGGACCGCCCGGCCGGCACGCCCGGGTCCAGGACCAGGGCGAGCCCGGCGAACTTGCCCGTCGGGACGTGGATGATGTCGCCCGGCTTGAGCTTCTCCAGCGAACCGGCCGCCTGGGCCCGCCGCTGCGCCGCGCCCTGCTTGGCCAGGTCGGTCTCGCGGTCCTTGAGGTCGCGGCGCAGCTGCGCGTACTCCTCGAAGTCGCCGAGGTGGCAGGTCATGCCCTCCCGGTAGCCCTCCAGGCCCTCCTCGTTGCGCTGCACCTGCCGCGAGATCCCGACCACCGAGCGGTCGGCCTGGAACTGGGCGAAGGAGGTCTCCAGCAGCTCGCGCGAGCGGTGCCGCCCGAACTGCTGCACGAGGTTGACGGCCATGTTGTACGAGGGCTTGAAGCTGGAGCGCAGCGGATAGGTACGGGTACCCGCGAGCCCGGCGAGCGCCGCCGGGTCCATGCCGCGCTGCCACAGCACGACCGCGTGTCCCTCGACGTCGATGCCGCGCCGCCCGGCCCGGCCGGTGAGCTGCGTGTACTCGCCGGGGGTGATGTCGGCGTGCTGCTCGCCGTTCCACTTGACCAGCTTCTCCAGGATCACCGTGCGCGCGGGCATGTTGATGCCCAGCGCCAGGGTCTCGGTGGCGAAGACGGCCTTCACGAGGCCGCGTACGAACAGCTCCTCGACGACCTCCTTGAAGGTGGGCAGCATGCCCGCGTGGTGCGCGGCGATGCCCCGCTCCAGCCCTTCGAGCCACTCGTAGTAGCCCAGGACGTGCAGGTCCTCGGTGGGGATGGAGGCGGTCCGCTCCTCGACGATCTCACGGACCTTCAGCCGGGCGGAGTCGTCATTGAGCCGCAGGCCCGCGAACAGGCACTGCTGGACGGCGGCCTCGCAGCCGGCCCGGCTGAAGATGAAGTTGATGGCGGGCAGCAGCCCGTCGTTGTCGAGGCGGGCGATGACCTCGGGACGGCCCGGGGTCCAGATCCGGCTGCGGGAGCGCCGCTCGCGCTCGCGGTCGGCCTCGCGGACCATCTTGCCGCGCCGCCGGTCCTTCGGGTTGTAGGTGCGGCTGTTCTCCTCGCGCGCCATGCGCAGCAGGTCGGGGTTGACCTCCCGGCGGGCGGAGCCTCGGCCGCCGTGGTCGGACTCCTCCTCGAAGAGGTCGTAGATCCGCCGGCCCGCCATGACGTGCTGCCACAGCGGTACGGGCCGCTCCTCGGAGACGATCACCGCGGTGTCGCCGCGCACGGTGTCCAGCCAGTCGCCGAACTCCTCGGCGTTGGACACGGTGGCGGACAGCGAGACCAGGGTCACCGACGCGGGGAGGTGAATGATGACTTCCTCCCAGACGGCTCCGCGGAACCGGTCGGAGAGGTAGTGCACCTCGTCCATCACGACGTAGCCCAGACCGCGCAGCGACTGCGAGCCCGCGTACAGCATGTTGCGGAGCACCTCGGTGGTCATCACGACCACGGGCGCCTCGGAGTTGACGCTGTTGTCGCCCGTCAGCAGGCCCACCTTGTCGGCGCCGTAGCGCTTGACGAGGTCCGCGTACTTCTGGTTCGACAGGGCCTTGATGGGCGTGGTGTAGAAGCACTTGCGGCCCTGTTCGAGGGCGAGGTGCACGGCGAACTCGCCGACGATCGTCTTGCCCGAGCCGGTCGGGGCGGCCACCAGCACGCCCTTGTCGGCCTCCAGTGCCTTGCAGGCCTCGACCTGATAGGGGTCCAGGTCGAATTCGTACAGCTCGCGGAAGGGGGCCAGGGCGGTGGCCTCTTCGGCGGCGCGGATCCGGGCAGCGGCGTACCGCTCGGCGGGGGAGAGTTCTTCGGTCATCTTGGTATCGAGCCTACCCGTCACCCCTGACAACAGTCGCGATCATTTAAGTGGGCGGCTACGTCAGCAGCCGGACCGCTGCGGGTACGCACTCGGCGGTGACCGGCAGCGGCCCGAGCGGTTCGCCGTCCGCGTAGGCGGTGATCCCGGCGGCCTCCAGGGTCACCTTCGCCGCGCGGTACACGCTCACCTTCGGGTGGCCGAGGTGGGTCCCCTTGTAGACCCGCGGGAACACCTTGAGGAGGGTGGCGCGGCTGCAGTCGCCGACGACCGTGACGTCGAAGAGTCCGTCGTCGGGGACGGCGTCGGCGCAGATGCGCATCCCGCCGCCGTAGGAGGACCCGTTGCCGACGGCCACCAGCGTGGCCTCGGTCTCGATGACCGGGCCGCCGTCCAGGGTGATCCGGTACGGGAAGGGCTTGAAGGCGGCCAGCTCCGCGACCATCGCGAGGTCGTACTTGAAGCGGCCCGCCGGCAGCCGCATCCGGTTGCCGCGGTCGTTGACCCGCGAGTCGAAGCCGGAGCACAGCACGGTCCCGTACCACTTCCCGGCCGCGCGTCCCAGGTCGACCTCCCGGATCCGGCTCTCCTTGAGGGCCTCGGCGGCGAGCCGGCCAGCCAGCGCGGGGTCCCGTACGGGCAGGCCCAGCGAGCGGGCGAAGTCGTTGCCGGTGCCCACCGCGACCACTCCCAGCGGCACCAGCGTCCCGGCCAGCGCCTGCAGCGCGAGGGAGACCATGCCGTCGCCGCCGACCGCGATCACCGCGCCCGTGCCCTCGCGGACGGCGACGCGCAGCCGGGCCAGCGCGTCCTCGGCGTCGGCGCCGACGACCGTCCGTACCGCGAAGCCCGCGGACCGCAGAGCGGAAGCGGCCGGCTGCGCGGCGTGCGCGCCCCGGCCGCGTCCCGCGGTGGGATTGACGAAGAGGGTGATCAGGGGGTACCTCCCGGCGGTGGCTGGGGGAGCTCACCCACCGGAATGTACCTGTCAGGTCGCGTCGTCGTAACCGTTGATCCGGTGCCGGCCCCCGTCGGCCTGCTCGGGCAGGGCGCTCGGCGCCGGGACCGTCTCGACCTCGCCCAGGGCGGCCGGGGTGAGGTCCAGCGGGGAGGCCTCGTCGTCGTCGAGGTCCGCGTCGGGGTTGTTGTTCTTGCGCCTGCGGTCGTTGAGGAGGCAGACCCCCAGCGCGATGAAGTACAGCGCCACGATCGGGGAGGCCAGCGTCAGCATGGTGACCGGGTCGCCGGTGGGCGTCGCGAAGGCGGCGAAGATGGTGATGCCGAGGACCATGGCGCGCCACCAGCTGCCGAGGCGCTTGGCGCTCAGGACGCCGGTGAAGTTCAGCAGCACCAGCATCAGCGGCAGCTCGAAGGCGATGCCGAAGACCACGACCATGCGGGTGACCAGGTCGAGGTAGTCGTCGACCGGCAGCAGGTTCTTGACGTGGTCGGGTGTGAAGCCGAGGAGGATCTCCGCCGTCTGGGGCAGGATCTTGTACGCGAGCACGGCGCCGGTCAGGAACAGCGGCGCGCCGACCGCCACGAAGCTCAGCGCGTACTTCTTCTCGTTCTTGTGCAGGCCGGGGGCGGCGAACGCCCACAGCTGGTAGAGCCAGACCGGGGCGGAGAGCACGATGCCGGCGGAGAGGCCGACCTTCAGCGCGATGGAGAACGGCGCGGTCAGGCCGCTGGTGGTCATCTCGGCGCAGGGCGAGCCGTTGCGCTGGACCGTCGCACCGCCCGCACATCCGACGGAGCTGAGCATGGGCTCCAGCAGGAAGTCGATGATCGGCCGGTAGTAGACGGCCGCGACGATGGTGACCACGAGGATCGCCAGGACCGACTTCAGCAGACGGTTTCTCAGCTCACGCAGGTGCTCGACAAGTGGCATCCGCCCTTCGGCGTCCTTGTCCGCTTTACCCTGCTTCCGGGCAGACTTGAGCAACCCACGTCCCTTGTCTCGTTGCAGATGACCGGTGTGTCCGGTGATCAGCCCTGCGTGGTGTGGTTCGGCTCGCTGACCGGGCGGGCGCTGGTGACGTCACCGGGCGCGGCCTGGATGGTGCGCGGGGCGACGACCGGCGGCTGCGGCGCGGCGTCGGCGACCGGGGGCGCGACGACGACGTCGTCCGCCTCGCCGTCCTTCTTCATCGCCTTGGCCTCGCTCTTGAGGATGCGGGCCGACTTGCCGAGGGAGCGGGCCATGTCGGGAAGCTTCTTGGCGCCGAACAGCAGCACGATGACAGCGATGATCAGAAGGAGTTCAAGGGGCTTCATATTGCCGATCATGTGTGTCTTCCTTCTCACCGAAACGGCTGGTTGTGGTGGCCGGGCGACCCGGATGCGAAAGATCCGGCGGCCGCTCTGACATGGATCGTAACCCCCGGGGGTTAACGCCAGGCAATCCCCCGGGGTATCCCCGCTTGCGCGGCGATCCGACAGTACGACTGTTGCCCCGCCATTGCTACGGCCGTGCGGCCCTGCCCGTGCGCGCCAGGTCCCCCGCCGCCTGCTCCAGGTCGCCCGCCGCCCGCTCCAGGTCACCCGAGGCGTCCGCGATCCGGCGGCTGGCGTCCGCGACCTGGCCCGACAGCCGCCGTACCTCCACGAACACCCGCACGGCGAGGACGGAGAGGACGGCGAGCCCGAGGAAGCCCAGGGCAATTGCGAGCATCGGCCACAGCATGGGACGAGCCTAGGCCACCGGCCGCCTCAGATGCTGCGCAGGGTGCTCACACCGCCGCCGGTCAGCAGTTCCACGATGCGCTCCCCGGCCGGTTTGCGTACGGAGGCACCGCATTCGGGGCAGGTGAAGGAGTAGAAGGTGGTGCGCCGGCTGCCGCCGATGGCCAGGCGCAGGGCGCTCGCGTCCAGCTCGAAGCGGGCACGGCAGTCGGGGCAGGCCGCCTTGAAGGCGACCGGCGCCCCGGATGCCCCGGATGCCCCGGATGTCCCGGGCGTTCCCGGTGTCCCTGACGTTGGCGACATCGCTCGGCGCTCCCCTCAGCCCTGTTCCCCGTACCCCGCCAGTGCTTCCCGCGCCGCCTGCCGCGCGCTGTCCGCCAGCTCCACCGGCGCCACGATCCGTCCCTCACGCCCCAGCCGCAGCGCGAGCCGGCGCAGCGAGGCCGGATCCGGGCTGCGCAGGGTGATGCGCAGCCCGCCGTCCGCGAGCTCCTCGGCGCTGTCGTGCGGGTAGTACTCCGCCACCCAGCGCCCGCCGGGCCCCACCTCGACCACGACCTCCGGGTCCTCGGCGGCCGGCTGCACCAGCCCCTCGGACAGGTCGCGCGGCTCGATGGCGGGCGGTTCGGCCCGCTCGTCGAGCAGCCGGATCTCGGCGACCCGGTCGAGCCGGAAGGTGCGCCGCGCCTCCGAGAGGTGGCACCAGCCCTCCATGTACGTGTGCCCCACCGCGAAGAGCCGGATCGGATCGACCGTGCGCTCGGTGAGCTCGTCGCGCGCGGGAGAGTAGTAGCGCAGCCACAGCCGCCGCCGCTCGGAGATGGCCCGGTCCACGTCGGCGAAGACCCCGCCCTCGGACTCGAAGGTCACCGACAGCCGGGTACTGGCCCCGGCCACCTCGCCGGCCGCGGCCTCCAGCTTCGCGGTGGCCCGCAGCAGCGCGTCCCGGTCGCTCTCGCGCAGGCCGGGCAGCGTGGCCACGGCGCGCGCGGCGACCAGCAGCGCGGTCGCCTCGTCGGCGGCCAGCCGCAGCGGCTCGGCGGTGGACTCCCCCGAGGCATCGGGATTGCGCCACCAGATGCGCTCCCCGTCGGTGTCGATGTCGAGCAGGTCCCCGCCGCGGAAGCTGGTCCCGCACATGGGCAGCACGTCGAGGTCCGAGATCAGCTCGTCCTCGGTGATCCCGAAGGCGCGGGCGACGTCGGCGACGTGCGCGCCGGGGCGCTCGCGCAGGTACGTCACCAGGGACAGCATCCGGCGCGTCTGATCGATGGCGTTGGCAGCCATGCTGGTACGTCTCCCCCTCAGGGCGTTGCTACTGATGTTCCGGGCTGCTGGTGACCGGGTCAGCCCTTGGCGACCGCGCGGAGCCGGTCCACCACGTCGGCCCGCAGGTCTGCGGGCTCCAGCACCACGACATCGGGGCCGAACTCCACGAGCCAGGCGTCCAGCCCGTGCCCGTACGGGATCTCCAGCTCGTCCCAGCCGTCGCCGCCCTCGCGCACCGCGGTGGCCTTCGCCCGCAGCGGGTAGCCCGCGCCGGCCCGCAGCCGGATGACCGCGGAGCGGTCGGCCATCTCCCCCGCCCAGCTCGCCACGGTCTCCCGCACGGTCACCACGTCCGGGACCTCCGCGGTGTACTTGGCCGCGCGGGAGCGGACCTTGCCGGTGATCCGGGACAGCCGGAACACGCGCTCCGCCCCCCGGTCGCGGTCGTATCCGGCCAGGTACCAGTGGCCCCGCCAGCACTCCAGCGCCCACGGCTCGACCTGGCGCGCCTCGGGCCGGGCGGCGGTGGACTTGCGGTAGTCGAAGACCACCGGCCGACGGTCCCGGCAGGCCAGCATCAACGGCTCGAAGGCCGCCTCGTGGACCGGGATGCGCGGCTCGATGGCGCTGTGCTGGCCCTCGTACGGGTCGCCGGCCTCGGGCATCCCGCCCGCGCGCAGCTTCTGCAGGGCGCCGCTGGCCGCACCGGCGAGCCGGGCCTGCTGCCAGACCTTGGCCGCCAGCCCCAGGGCGGCGGCCTCCTCGGCGTCCAGGGACACCGGCGGCAGCCGGTTGCTGTCACGGCGGGCCAGGTAGCCGGTCTCGCCGTCCAGGTTCTCCACCGTCTCGATGACCAGGCCGAGCTCGCGCAGATCGTCCTTGTCCCGCTCGAACATGCGGTTGAAGGACTCGTCGTTGCCGGCTTCCATGTAGGCCTCGATGGAGCCGCGCAGTTCACGCTTGCTCAGCGGCCGGCGGGTCCCCAGCAGACACAGCGCCAGATTCATCAGCCGCTCGGCCTTGGCAATCGCCATCGACGCCTGTCCCCCGTTCTCGACGTACACACTCGTGACCGTTGACCGTACCGCCCCGGCGGTCTCCGGCAAAAGCGAGGGGCCCCCGCCGGACGGCGGGGGGGCCCCCAAAATTAACGGGTTTGGGGTAGACCCCACCAACCACCCGGGGCACAACAAAAAGAACGGGGAGCCCCCCGGGGGAGCCC
>NZ_JBHWVM010000074.1:0-9871 GCF_042736805.1 Streptomyces sp. NPDC060031 | reverse complement strand
TCGAGGCCGGACCCCCGTTCTCTACTAACAAACACTTCACGTTTGACCTACCCCCCCCGGCGGTCCCCGGAAACGCCGGGGGCCCCCCGCCGCCGGGCGGGGGCCCCTCAACTGATCGCGGATGTCCGGATCAGCCGACCTTCACCAGGTCGCAGACGAAGATCAGCGTCTCGCCCGGGGCGATCGCGCCGCCCGCGCCACGGTCACCGTAGGCGAGGTGCGCGGGGATCACGAGCTTGCGGCGGCCGCCGACCTTCATGCCCTGGACGCCCTGGTCCCAGCCGGAGATGACCTGGCCGACACCGAGCTGGAACTGCAGCGCGGAGCCGCGGTTCCAGGAGGCGTCGAACTCCTCGCCGGTGGAGAAGGCCACGCCCACGTAGTGGACGGAGACCCGGTCGCCGGCCTTGGCCTCGGCGCCGTCGCCCACCCAGATGTCCTCCGACACGAGGTCCTTGGGAGCCTCGCCCTCGGGGAAGTCGATCTCGGGCTTCTCGAGCTTGTCGCTCACGGAACTGCTCCTCATACGTACGAAACGGTCAACCGGAACAGTCTTACATCACCGCGAGGATGTCGAGGCTGAAGACCAGCGTCGAGTTCGCCGGGATGGTGCCCTGCTCCTTGTCGCCGAAGCCCTGGTCCGGCGGGATGACCAGCAGGATGCGGCTGCCGACCTTCTTGCCGACCAGGCCCTCCTTCAGACCCTTGACCGAAAGCTGATCCATCGGCCAGGTCACCGTCGTGTCCGAGGAGTACGTGCTCTCGAAGGTCTTGTCGTCCTTCCACGTCTTCCCGTTGAACTTCACCACGACGCTGTCGGTGTCCTTGACCACCGCGCCGTCGCTCTCCAGGACGTAGTCGGAGACCAGCTTGGCCGGCGGGGTCACGTCCTTCGGGACGGACACGGAGACTTCCTTGCCGTCCGTGTTCGTGCCGACCTTCGGCAGGTCCTTGTTGTCCTGCGCGACCTCCTTGCCCTTGGCGGAGGCCGGCACGCTGGTGCCCTTGACGATGTCCACGACGAAGACCAGCGTGGCGTTCGGCTTGATCTTGTCGCCCGAACCCTGGGCGCCGTAACCGAGGTCCGGCGGAATCACCAGCTCCAGACGGCTGCCGACCTTCTTGCCCTCGAGTCCCTGGTCCCAGCCCTTGATGACCTGGCCGGCACCGACGGTGACGTCGAAGGGCTTGCCCTTGCCGAAGCTGGCGTCGAACGGCTCCTTGCCGTCCCACACCTGGCCGACGTAGTTGACCTGGGCGATGTCGCCCTTCTTCAGCGTCGGGCCGTTGCCCTCGCTGATGGTCTCCACCTTCAGTTCCTTGGGCGGTTCGCCCGTCCCCTTCGACAGGGTGGGCGTCTCCCCGAACTTGGCGCCCTTCGTGATCGCGGGCACCCCGTTCTTCATCTGGGCGGAGTCGGAGCCGCTGTCACCACAGGCTGCTGTCGACAGCAGCAGAAGGGGTACGACAAGCAGGCCGGCAAGTCGGCGCACGTGTTCCTCAGATCTCAGACGGCTGGACGGTCGTCGCCACTCTAAGCCGTGCCAAGGGCCCCGTACGAGATGCGTACGGGGCCCCGGGCAGATCCGTGCGATGTCACATCGCGCTACGTGCGCACCGCCACCGGCGCGCTACATCCCCGCGATGAGCTTCTCCACCCGGTCGTCCACCGAACGGAACGGGTCCTTGCACAGCACCGTGCGCTGCGCCTGGTCGTTCAGCTTCAGATGCACCCAGTCGACCGTGAAGTCCCGGCGCTGCTCCTGCGCACGACGGATGAAGTCCCCGCGCAGCCGCGCCCTCGTGGTCTGCGGGGGCACCGACTTGCCCTCGAAGATCTTCAGGTCGTTGCAGATCCGCGCCGCCTGCCCCTTGCGCTCCAGCAGGTAGTACAGCCCGCGCCGACGGTGGATGTCGTGGTACGCGAGGTCTATCTGAGCCACCCGCGGATTCGACATCGTCATGTTGTGCTTGGCCCGGTAACGCTCGATCAACTGGTACTTCATCACCCAGTCGATCTCGGTCCCGATCCGGTCCAGGTCCTCCGCGTCGATCGCGTCCAGGGTCCGGCCCCACAGCTCCAGCACCTGGTCCACCACGCCGGTACGGATGCCCCGGCGCTCGGCGAAGTCCACCGCCTTGTCGTAGTACTCCCGCTGGATCTCCAGGGCGGACGCCTCACGGCCGCTGGCCAGACGCACCTTGCGCTGGCCCGTGATGTCGTGACTGACCTCACGGATGGCCCGGATCGGGTTCTCCAGGGTCAGATCCCGCATCACCGTGCCCGCCTCGATCATGCGCAGCACCAGGTCGGTGGCCCCGACCTTGAGCAGCATGGTCGTCTCGGACATGTTCGAGTCGCCCACGATGACGTGCAGACGGCGGTAGCGCTCGGCGTCCGCGTGCGGCTCGTCCCGGGTGTTGATGATCGGCCGGGAACGCGTCGTGGCCGAGCTGACGCCCTCCCAGATGTGCTCGGCCCGCTGACTCACGCAGTAGACCGCGCCCCGGGGCGTCTGCAGCACCTTGCCCGCACCGCAGATCAACTGCCGCGTGACAAGGAACGGAATGAGGATGTCCGCCAGGCGGGAGAATTCTCCGTGCCGGGCCACCAGGTAGTTCTCGTGGCAGCCGTAGGAGTTGCCCGCCGAGTCGGTGTTGTTCTTGAAGAGATAGACGTCGCCCGCGATTCCCTCCTCGTGCAGGCGGCGTTCGGCATCGACGAGCAGGCCTTCGAGAATGCGCTCGCCCGCCTTGTCGTGCGTGACCAGTTCGGTCACGTTGTCGCATTCGGGAGTTGCATATTCCGGATGCGAACCCACGTCGAGGTAGAGGCGGGCGCCGTTCCGCAGGAAGACATTGCTGCTGCGGCCCCATGACACAACACGGCGGAAGAGGTAGCGCGCCACTTCGTCAGGAGACAGTCGGCGCTGTCCCCTGAACGTGCACGTGACGCCGTACTCGTTCTCCAGCCCGAAAATGCGGCGGTCCATGACTGAACATTACGCCTTCTGCCCTCTTCTGAAACCGGGTTCGCCAGTGCCGTTTCGATCAATTGCCGACGAACGGCTCCGACGGCACCTGCGACACACCCCCCGGCGAACCCGCCACCGCCCTACTGCGACCCGGCACCGCAAGCACCCGCTGAGTCACCGTCAGCACCCCCAGCGCCGCCGCCCCGGCCACGCTCGCCACCCCGAAACTCGCCGCCGTACCGCCCCACTCCACCACCGGCCCCGCCGCCGCCGTACCGATCGCCGCACCCACCCCGAAGAACGTCACCAACCAGGAGAACGCCTCCGTCACCGTGCCCGCCGGGGCATGCCGGTCCACCACGATGAACGCACACGCCAGCGCCGGCGCCAGGAACACACCCGCCAACGCCGCCAGCCCCGACATCGCCACCGGACCCGGCGTCAGCATCAGCGGCAGGTAACACAACGCCAGCAGCGCCACCAGCAACCGCAGCCGCCGCTCCGGCGCCCCGGCCCACTGCCGCGCACCGTAGACCACCCCGCCGAACAGCGCACCCAGCCCCAGCGACGCCATCAGCCAGCCGTACACCGCCTGATTCCCGTGATCATCCGCATACGCCACACCCGCCACCGCGATCGAACCCAGCGCCGTACCCACGAAGAAGAAGGCACCCAGGAGCGCCAGCAGCCCCTTGGAACGCAGCGCACCCAGCCAGTGCGCCTCACGCGGCGCCGACCGCCACGCCCGCGAAGGCTCGCTGACCACCACCGACAGGGCGCCCAGCACCCCGATCGCGTTCAGGGCCAGCAGAGCCCCGGCCGGCGACCACAGCGACACGAACAGCGTCACCAGCAGCGGACCCACCGTGAACATGACCTCCTGCGCCACCGCGTCCATCGCGTACGCCGCGTGCACCCGCTCCTCACGGCCCCCCAGCACCCCCGGCCACAACGCCCGCAGCCCGCCCTCCAGCGGAGGCGTGAACAACCCCGCCACCACCACCGCCGCATACGCCGCGACCGGCGCCCCGGTACCGGCCAGCGCCAACCACACCATGCCCAGCGCGGACACCACGGCCGCCGGCAGCTGCACCCGCGGCTGCCCGTACAGGTCCACGGCCCGCCCGAGCAACGGCTGGCCCACCGCATTGGCCAGCCCGTACGCGGCCGCCAACGCCCCCGCGAGGGTGTAGCTGCCGCCCTCCGCGCGCGTGAACAGCACGATGGCGATGGCCGCCGTGCCATTCGGCAGCCGGCCTATGAGCGTGCCCACCAGCAGCCTCGCGGCGTGCCGGGTCCTGAGCAGCTCCGCGTATCCCGCGGCCATGTCCGCCCCCTTCTGCCCGGCACCCGCCGGGGTAATACGTATAACGCGACCCGTCATACGTACCATGGCCGCAGTCCGCCGGTCCACCCGACGAACCCCCCGACACACCCCTGACCACGCACTTCAGGAGCCACCTGTGACGAGACCCACCAGCCGCGACGTCGCCACCGCCGCCGGGGTCTCCCAAGCCACCGTCTCCCTGGTCCTCGGCGACAAATGGCGCGGCCGCGTCTCCCCACGCACCGCCGACCTCGTCCGCGAAACCGCCACCCGACTCGGCTACCGCCCCAACCTCGCCGCCCGCAACCTCCGCCTCGGCTCCACCCGCACCGCCCTCCTCGTCGTCCCCGCCCTCACCAACGAATTCTTCGCCCGCGTCTACACCGGCGCCGCACGCATCGCCGCCGAACACGGCTTCGGCGTCGTCCTCTACCCCTCCCCCGACGGCACCGGCCCCGCCCGCAACCCCTTCGCCTCCGCCCGCGCCGCCCTCGACGGAGTCATCGCCTCCTCCATGGCCGCCGGGGCCCTCGAAGCCATCGGCGGCGACGGACTCCCCCTCGTCATGCTCGACAGCGACCCCACCGCCGGACCAGCCGCCGCCCACGTCAACCTCGCCATGGCCGACGGCATGCGCCAAGTCACCGAACACCTCCTCGCCCTCGGCCACCACCGCTTCCTCCACCTCGCCTCGGCCATCGACACCTGGACCTTCCACATCCGCGCCGAAGCCCTCACCGCCCTCCTGGGCCCCCACACCGAGCTGCGCACCGTACGGGCCCCCCTCACCGTGGAGGGCGCCCGCACGGCCATGGAGAGCGCCCTGGCCACCCCCGGGAACCGACCCACCGCCGTCATCTGCGACGACGACATCCTCGCCGCCGGCGCCTGCAAAGCAGCCCGCCGCCTCGGCCTGCGCGTGCCCGACGACCTCTCCGTCACCGGCTTCGACGACCTCGCCCTCGCCACCGCCGTCGAACCCGAACTCACCACCGTCCGCCTCCCCGCCGAACGCGTCGGCGAACAAGGCATGACCGCCCTCCTCGCCGTCCTCGAAGGCACCCCCTGGACCGCCCCCGACATCCCCGTGGAACTCGTCATCCGCGGCTCCACCGGACCCGCCCGCTGACACGACGAAGCCCCGGCCCGCCGAGAACGGCAGACCGGGGCCATCGCAGGAGAGGTCCTACTCCGCCTCGTCCTCCGGAGCCTCGTCGTTCGACACGGCGTCGGCCTGCGCGGCCGCCGGAACATCCGCCTCCAACAGCCGCGACAGCTGCCGGCCCCGGATCCGCTTGAACTTCCGCTGCTGCGACCGCGTCCGGTCCAGCACCGCGACCTCCAGCCGCTCGGCCGGAATCGCCTTGTCCGCACCGTTCGCCTGACTCGACAGCGCCTGCACCGCCAGCTTCAACGCCTCCGACAGGGTCATCCCGTCCTGGTGACGCTGATCGAGGAACGTGCTGATCTGCTCGGCATTGCCACCCACCGCGACGGAACCGTGCTCGTCCACGATCGAACCGTCATGCGGCAGCCGGTAGATCTGGTCCCCCGCGGCGGTCGTCCCCACCTCGGCGACGACCAGCTCCACCTCGTACGGCTTCTCACCGGCACTCGAAAAGATCGTGCCGAGCGTCTGCGCGTACACGTTCGCCAGCCCACGGGCCGTCACATCGTCACGGTCGTAGGTGTATCCGCGCAGATCCGCATAGCGCACACCGCCGATCCGCAGGTTCTCGTACTCGTTGTACTTGCCGGCGGCCGCGAAACCGATCCGGTCGTAGATCTCGCTGAACTTGTGCAGCGCACGGGACGGGTTCTCGCCGACGAACACGATGCCGTCGGCGTACTGCAGCACGACAAGGCTGCGGCCGCGGGCGATGCCCTTACGGGCGTACTCCGCCCGGTCGGCCATGGCCTGCTGGGGTGAAACGTAGAACGGAGTCGACACCGGCTGTCCGTCCCTTTCTTCCGGGCTCCTACAGAACGGGGATGGTCAGAGCAGGGCGGCGCGCGGGCCGTCGGGCTGCTCCAGCCGACGGTCGGTGACCGTACGGGCGAGGTCCTGCGACTGATCGTCGGTCAGCCTGCGGAAACCCTCTTCGGTGATGACGGTGACGATCGGGTAGATGTGCCGGTACAGGTCCGGCCCACCCGTCGCCGAATCGTCGTCCGCGGCGTCGAACAGCGCCTGGACGACGAGCGTGGTGGCCTGCTCCTCCGTCAGATCGGGACGGTAGAGCTTCTTCATGGAGCCGCGAGCGAAGATCGAGCCGGAACCGGTGGCGGCGAAGCCGTGCTCCTCCGAGCGGCCGCCCGTCACGTCGTAGGAGAAGATGCGGCCCTTCTCCTTGGCCTCGTCGTAGCCCGCGAAGAGCGGTACGACCGCCAGCCCCTGCATCGCCATCCCCAGATTGCTCCGGATCATGGTCGAGAGCCGGTTGGCCTTGCCCTCCAGGGAGAGCGTCGCGCCCTCCACCTTCTCGAAGTGCTCCAGCTCCAGCTGGAACAGCTTGACCATCTCCACGGCCAGGCCGGCCGTACCGGCGATGCCCACCGCGGAGTACTCGTCCGCCGGGAACACCTTCTCGATGTCCCGCTGCGCGATCATGTTCCCCATGGTCGCCCGCCGGTCACCGGCGAGCACGACCCCGCCGGGGAAGGTGGTGGCCACGATGGTCGTCCCGTGCGGCGCCTCGACGACACCCTCGGGCAGCTTGCGGTTGCCCGGCAGCATCTCGGGCTGGTGCGCGCCGAGGAAATCCATGAAGGACGACGACCCCGGCGTCAGGAAGGCTGCCGGTAGACGCCCTGTGCTACGAGTGTTGGGTTCCACAGGTTTCCTTCCACGTAAGCGGCTGCACGCCGTATGACGTCCGGCCGATCCTTGAACTGCCCCAAGGCTGCGTTACAGCTGAAGCACAGTACGCCTCGGACCTTACCCGTCTGATGATCGTGATCCACGTGCTCGGCCGGAGCGCTCTGACGGAGCAGGCACTTCCCGCCTTGAGCCGCGATCATGTCATCACGCTCGGCTTCGGTGATGCCGTAATGGCGCTTGAAGTAGGAAGCTCGGTTCCGTTGCGCTCGGCACTCTCGGCAGTAGCTGGCCCAACCGTCCGAACTCGTCTTGTTCCGCTCCCATTCCGAGTGGGGCTTGACCTCCCCGCATTGGGGACACCGCTTGTGCCCGGACGGCACGGGGATCTTCGCCCGCACCGTCCGCCCCTTCGCCTCTTGGCTTCTCTTATAGTGCTCGGCTTGGCATTCACGGCAATACGCCTGCAGACCGTCCCGCATTGCGCGATTACTCGCGAAGGGCTCACATAACTGGACTCGCTTGCATCGCGAGCAACGCTTCATGCCCTCAGGCACCGCTTCGGCCACCCCACCCCCGAACTTTCGATTCGAAGGTCAAACGGCCCTGGCGAGCCTTACTCGCCGCCCTTTTGCACGAATGACCTCACGAAATCCTCGGCGTTCTCCTCCAAGACGTCGTCGATTTCGTCAAGTACGGAGTCGACGTCGTCGGAGAGCTTCTCCTGGCGCTCCTTGAGGTCGGTCGATTCTTCGACCGCCGCCTCCTCGACCTCCTCGGTCGAGCGCTGCGCCTTCTGCTGTCCGCCGCCGGTGTCCTTGGTCGCCATGTCTACCTCACCCCGCTCGGTTCGCACGCTCACGTCGAGGGACCCCGGGAATTCGGGATCCCTCAAGATCAGACCCTACGTCGGACCCTACAAGGAGGGTCCGACATTCGTCCCCGTACTTTCCTAACGTCCGGGTGCCTTCATGATTCCCGGACCAGAGGCATTTCAGGCCCGCTCAGCGCCCCGAAAGCACCCGCACCAGGTCCTCCGCCGTGCGGCAGCGGTCCAGGAGCTCCTTCACGTGCGCCCGCGTCCCCCGCAGCGGCTCCATCGTCGGGACCCGCTGGAGCGAGTCGTGCCCCGGCAGGTCGAAGATCACCGAGTCCCACGAGGCCGCGGCCACGTCGTCGGCGTACTGCTCCAGGCAGCGGCCCCGGAAGTACGCCCGGGTGTCCTCCGGGGGCTTGCTCTGCGCCCGCTCCACGGCCGGCTCCTCCAGCAGCCGCTGCATCTTGCCGCGGGCCACCAGGCGGTTGTACAGCCCCTTGTCGGGCCGTACGTCCGAGTACTGCAGGTCCACCAGGTGCAGCCGGGCCGCGTCCCAGCCGAGTCCGTCCCGCCTCCGGTAGCCCTCGAGGATCTCCCGCTTCGCGATCCAGTCCAGCTCTCCCGACAGGCTCATCGGGTCGCTCTCCAGCCGGCCCAGCACGTCCTCCCAGCGGGCCAGCACATCCTTGGTCTGCTCGTCCGCGTCGGAGCCGAAACGCTCCTCCACGTACTTCCTGGCCAGCTCGAAGTACTCCATCTGAAGCTGTACGGCGGTCAGGGTCCGACCGCTGCGCAGCGTGATCAGGTGGTGCAGGTCGGGATCGTGCGAGACCTGGTGCAGGGTGCGCACCGGCTGGTCCACGGCCAGGTCGACGTTGATGAACCCGTCCTCGATCATGGACAGGACCAGGGCGGTCGTGCCGAGCTTGAGGTAGGTGGAGATCTCGGAGAGGTTGGCGTCGCCGATGATCACGTGGAGGCGGCGGTACTTCTCCGCGTCGGAGTGCGGTTCGTCGCGCGTGTTGATGATGGGCCGCTTCAGGGTGGTCTCCAGCCCCACCTCGACCTCGAAGTAGTCCGCGCGCTGGCTGATCTGGAAGCCGTGCTCGCGGCCGTCCTGGCCGATGCCCACGCGTCCGGCGCCGGTGACGACCTGGCGCGAGACGAAGAAGGGGGTGAGGTGGCGCACGATGTCCGAGAAGGGGGTTTCCCGCTTCATCAGGTAGTTCTCGTGCGTGCCGTAGGAGGCGCCCTTGTTGTCGGTGTTGTTCTTGTAGAGGTGGATCGGCTGGGCGCCGGGGAGCTGCGCCGCCCGGACGGCCGCCTCGGCCATGATCCGTTCGCCGGCCTTGTCCCAGAGCACGGCGTCCAGCGGATTGGTGATCTCCGGCGAGCTGTACTCGGGGTGCGCGTGGTCGACGTAGAGCCGGGCGCCGTTGGTGAGGATCACGTTGGCGAGGCCGATGTCCTCGTCGGTGAGCTGGCTGTTGTCGGCGGCCTCGCGGGCGAGGTCGAAGCCGCGGGCGTCCCGTAGTGGATTCTCTTCCTCGAAGTCCCAGCGGGCGCGTCGCGCCCGGTGCATCGCCGCCGCGTAGGCGTTGACGATCTGGGACGAGGTGAGCATGGCATTGGCGTTCGGGTGCCCGGGGACGGAGATCCCGTACTCCGTCTCGATCCCCATTACTCGCCGTACGGTCATGCGGCCCTCCTTGCCCGGCGGCGCTCCCGTTCGGGAGCGGCGCTCAAGTACCGCTGGTGCTCCGGTGCGTTTGGTGCGGTGCCCGTCCCCGCACTGCGCGACCGGCGGTAAGGAAGAGCCTAGAACCACTCCGCGCTGGTGGGGAGATCATTTCAGTCATTGACGGCGAGGTGACCGAGCTGATCCTCGCCACCGACCCGAACCTGGAGGGCGAGGCGACCGCCACGTACCTCGC
>NZ_JBHWVM010000073.1:0-39417 GCF_042736805.1 Streptomyces sp. NPDC060031 | reverse complement strand
CACTTTTTTATGGGTGTGGGGGCCTCGTTTTTGTTTATAAGAGACCGGGCGCCCCCCGCCCCCGGGGCCCCCCCCCCCGGCACGCCGGCCCCCGCCCCCGCCCCCGCCCCCGCCCCCGCGGCCGCGGGCCGCGGCCGCGTGCCCCTGCTCGTCGGCGCGGGGGTCTTGGCGGTGGCGCTGGCCGCGGGGGGCGCCTGGTACCTCACGGGCGAGGACCAGAAGAAGGCGGACCAGCCGAAGGACACCGCCGCCCCGGGGAAGGCCGACGGCTCCGCGCCCGCGCCCCGGCCCTCGGCCTCGGCTTCCGCCGCGGCTTACACCGTGGTGTTCAAGGACAAGCCGCTGAAGCTCCTGGCGACCAGGGAGTTCGGCAAGCTCAACGACGTCGACCTGGACTTCCCCAAGGTCGCCCCCTTCGGGGAGATCGCATCGAGCGACCGGGAATTGCAGATGGGCTTCGAGGACATCGAGAACCGCACCCCGTTCGGAAAGAGCACGGGCCCCGCCCCCGAACTGTGCGAAGCCGGAGCCGCCACCAATCCGATTCCCGCCCGGCTGCCGAAGTCGGACCTCACCGGTGCGGACAGCGCCATCGTCCAGGGCGACCTGCTGTGCACGGTCACGTCCAAGGGCAACCTCGCCATGATCAAGATCATCACCGTCGAGCCCTCGAACAACAAGCTGTACTCCGTCCCGACGTACCTCACCGAAGTGACGCTCTGGAAGCGCAAGGCGTAGCGCCGCGACACGGAGACGCCCGCCCACCGCACGGCAACGAAGTCCTGCGCCGTCCGGACGACGGCGCGCAGCCGAGCGCCCGCGCCCGCGGTGGGCCGGACCAGCAGCCACTCGGTGACCGGGGCGCGTCGCGGATCGGTACGAAGGCGATGCCGGGAGGTGTGCAGTACCGGCGGACGTGCGCGTTGACGGGGCAGGCGATCTGCCCGGCGCAGAGGACGGAGCTCGACCACGCAGGGCCTGCCGGGGCCGCGGCGGACCCTGCGCCAGCAACCGCGCCGGCATCCGTGCCGGCGTCGGCTCCGGTGGCGTAGTGGCCGGACACACAGGTGACTGCCTGATTGTGATGCCCCGCCACATATCACGCCGACCTGCGGACTTCTACGTTGTGCCGACACGAACGTCCCGCCCAACGCCTGGAAGTGGTGTTCATGGCCTCCCCCTCGACCGCTCCTGCGACATCCGGATCCCTCAAGAGAATCGTCGCCGCCAGTCTGATCGGGACCACCATCGAGTGGTACGACAACCCATCCGATCAGAGCTACCACCTGCGGCTTTTCACCCCCGAGCACGCCTGAACCAGCACCAAACCAGCACGGGAACCGGGGTCGCCCATTCCTACCGTCCCCCTGCCAGCACACCGGCACCCCCGGCAAAGATATCGACGACGCAGCCCCGTTACGCTCTGTACACCACGAACCTGAGCAGGACCTCTCCACGTCCGCCCCCATCCGGATGGGGGCGGACGGCGTGTTGATGGTTCCCCCCAGACTGGGGCGGAACGGTCCCCGCGCTCCGCGCCGACCTGGAGCTCGACGTTCCGGCCGAAGCCGGGCTACAAGACGCCTGCGGCCGACCAAGGCCAGATTGCTCGTAACCGCCTTGGTCGGACTACCTCGTGGGCACCCTGATGGTTGCGATCCCGCTGTTCAGCCACCGCACCGGCGGCGACTGGGAAGGCACCGTCGAATCCCACGGCACACTTCAGCGCTGCATAGTCACGATCACGCAGGCATGGGTCGGCAGCCCCCGCGGATCAGCGCGCGGTCGTGGGGGCCGGGCACCCCGGCAGGGCCGGCCGGTCCTTCGTGCGTACGGCGGGGAGCCAGGCCGTGGGGGGTGTGGAGCCGGGAGGGAGGCGGACGCGGAACCAGCGGGTGGAGTGCTGGTCCTCCTCATTGATAATGGGCTGCCCGTCGGACACCTGGCAGTCGGCGGCGAGGACGTCGCCGTGCCACACCCGGGTCGCCACGACGTTGTCCGCCGCGTACGGCCGCCCGGGGTCGATCGCCAGGCCCAGACTGCACTGCCGGTCCCGGTCGGCCCGCTCCCGACACCCCTTCTCGGCGTTGAACACCCGGATCGCGCCGGCCTTCGCCTCCGCGCCACCGGGCGGTGCGGACGGGTTCGCCCGCACCGCGTCCGACCACAGGGTCGCGCCCGCGATCCCGCACAGCGCGGTGGCCAGGACGGCGGCGCGGGCCCGGCCCCGCAGCCGTCCCGCCCCCGTCCCGCGGGCTCCCTGTTCTGCGGCGATACGGGCGAGCAGGCTCTCGGCGGTGTGCGGGGCACGCGCCGCGTGAGTGGGGGCGAGGCAGTCGGCGGCCAGCGCCCGCCAGAACGGCGGCACCGCGTGGTCCATGCGCAGCGCCACCCGCCCTTCGCCGTACCCCTGCACGGCGGCGCCCCGGGCCATGGGGGTGGCGCCGGAGAACGGGGAGGCGCCGGACGCGAACACCTCGTGGATGATGATGCCCAGGGCCCAGATGTCGGCGCTCGGCCGGACCTGTACGCCGAGTTCCCCGAGCGGCGCCCGCCAGCGCTCGGGCGGGAGGTAGTCCAGGGTGCCCATGGGCGGCGCGTACCCGTGCGTGCCCGTCATCTCGGTGGCGAGGCCGAAGTCCGAGAGCTTCACGGAACGGTCGGCGCCCAGCAGGACGTTCTCCGGCTTGAGATCGGCGTGGACCCAGCCCGAGCGGTGGAGGTGGGCCAGTCCCTCGCAGATCCCCGCGATCAGCCGGGGGCGATCGGCCTCGACCACCCCCGCGTCGAGGAGTTCGCGCAGGCTGCCCGCGGCCCGCTCCATGACCAGCACGATCGCGCCGTCCAGCGAGGGGCGATCCGGTGCGGCGAGGACGAAGGAATCCAGGAGACCAATCAGCCGGGGGTGGCCCGCCCTGCGCCCGAGTTCGACCTCGCGGCGCGCGGATTCCACGATCCTGCGCGTCTGGCGCGGGGCGTACCCGGCGGTCGGCATGATTTTCAGCGCGACGTCGGCTGGTCCCGCCGGCATGCCCGCAGGGGCCACCCCGCCGGTCCGCCTGGTCCGCCCGGAGTACCCGTCGGCCGGCCGTGCCGCGTAGACCGTGGACCAGCCCCCGGACCCGACCAAGTCGGTGACCGTCCAGTCCCGCACCCGGTAGCCGGGCGGCAGGAGGTCCCTGCGCTCGCACTCCGTGGTGTCGCGCAGGCCGTTCGGCGGCGTCATCGCGTGCTCTGCCGCTCCCGCCCGCCGGCCCCCGTCAGGGGCGGCAGCAGCGTGAGGTGCTCCTCCCGTACGAGCCCGAACCGCAGCGCGAGCCCGACGATCTCCTCCCGCTTGCCGTTGCGGCGCTCGCTCCTGCCGGGTTCGCGCAGGTCCGGGGCGCCGATGCGCAGCTTCTCCTCGGCGAGGTAGTCGATGTGCGAGCTGATCGCACGCGCGGTCAGCGTGCCGCAGGCGGGGTGTCCCCTGAGCCGCTCGACGATCTGGGGAGTCGTGGGGACCGCCACGCGGGACTGGTCGCGCAGGCGCGGTTCGCAGAGCGCGACCAGCACGAGGAAGTAGGCGGCCGTCTCGTCCAGGGAGTACGCCGTGACCGTGAGGCGGCCCCAGGGGGCGCCCATGGCGTCCGGGTCCAGATAGACGTGGTCGGGCGCGAACACCTGGAAGGACACGGTGACGTCGCTGCGGGTGGGCAGCACCACGCGTGAGAACTCGAACGGGACGGGCGCACCGACCCGGCGCGGCGGGACCCTCAGGTACTCCCCCGCTCCTTCCGGGTTCTCCACCAGGTAACTGTGGTTGGCGCTGTGGTTGGTCAGCTGCCAGTGGTCGTCGGCGACGCGGATCTCCCCGGCGAGCCGGGAGATCGCCGGGTCGGCGAGGCGCAGTTCGACGGGGACCGTCGCGGAGCCCCGTCCGAAGCGGGCGGCCTCGCCCGGTCCGAGCCGCAGCGTCACGGGGTCACCGTACGGTTCGCCGCCGTCGGCGCGCCACTGCACCCCTGCGGCAGATGGACGACTACTACACCGCTCACGGTTCCCCCTGTTCCACGCGTCGCTGCTCGGACGAGTGGAACAATACTCATCTCTCAAGGGAGTTCATCGGCGTACTTCGGCCACTTCGGCAGGACGGCGCCTGCCCGGCTTCCGCCGGGTCGGGACGCCCACCCTGGCGGCCATGGAAGCCTCTCGGGTCTCCCTTCCCATCCGACTCACCCACCCTCCCCCAAGGGCCGCCCGTTGTGTGCCGGGTCACGTCGACTCCGTGTCAACAGCGGTACTTTGGGGCTGTTTTCGACTCTCTGCCGAGCGGATCGGAGCAGCAGACGGTGCGGCCGGTACAGGTGCATCGGAGTGGTATCCGTCCCTCCGGCCGTGGCCGCCGATGGCCTGCCCCGGCCCCGGCAGGGTGGGAAAGGTCACCGCGCCCGGGGGGTCACGGCGCCGCTCGCCCGCCCGTTTTCCCCTTTCACTTGGCGAAATCCACACTCCACACACCGTCCTCCACACACCGTCCTCCACGCCCCGCCCTCCGCGCTCAGAGAGCGGGGCTGCCCGATACGACGGGTGCGACCGCCCGGTCGCCGAAGGCCGTCCACGGCCGCCATCCGCCGCTCGGCCGGTCCTGGACGCGGGTGCGCATCCGGCCTTCGGCGGTGACGGCGAAGACGTGCGTCCGCCCGGTGGAATCGAGCGCGGCGGTCGGCGTGGCGGCGAGCCTGATGCCGGGCTCGCCGAACTCCCCGCCGGAATTCCAGCTTCCACCCGGGGTGGTCTGCCAGCGGTGGCTGAGCCGGGCGCCACCCGGGGTCAGGGAGAAGGCCTCCAGGCGGCCGTCGGCGTTGACGGCGAACGCCGGGGCGGCGGCGCTCCAGCCGAACAGGGGCAGCCAGTCTTCCCAGCCGCCGCTCGCCGCGGACTGACGCCGGCCGAAGGCTCCCACGCCCGACGGTCCGATCGCGGCGACGGTGAGCCGGCCGCTGCCGTCCCGGGCCACCCGCGGTGCGGCGCCCGCCGCGGTGCCGAAGCGGTGCCATGCGGCGGTCCAGGCACCGCCCGGGGTCTCCTGCCACCGGTGGAAGATCCCGGAGCCGCCGGGCGAGAGGGCGAACACCTCCAGGCGGCCGTCCGCGTTCGCCGCGACCACCGGGGGCGCGCCCGCGGCCCCGCCGAAGCCGGGCTCCCACGGGTCCCAGGCCGGGGATCCGGGTGACCGCTGCCGTCGCCGGGCGACGGAGGCGCCGCCGGGGCTCAGGGCGAACACCTCCAGTCGGCCGTCGGCGTTACGGGCGACGGCAGGGGCGGCGCCGGCCGGGCCGCCGAACTCCTCCCAGTCGTACCAGCCTCCGTCCGGCTGCTGCACCCGGTGGTGCAGGTTGGCTCCCCCCGGGGCGAGCGAGAACACCTCGAGCCTGCCGCCGGCGCCCTGGCCGAGGGTGGGAACGGCCCCGGCCGGCCCTCCGAAGGGCTCCCACTCCGACCAGGCGTCGGTGTCCGGGGCGAGCTGGACGCGCCGCAGCATCGAGCGGTCGGAGGCGTCGAGCGCGAACACCGTGAGGCGCCCGCCGACGTCGAGGCCGGCCACCGGATTGTCCGCGCTCTGCCACGGCGGCGGCGTGTCCCGCCACTCCAGGGGCGCCACGTGCAGCCCGTACCGGAACCAGCCCGCAGCGCTGGCGTACCACGTGTCCCCGTCCGCGAACACCTCGACCGCGTGGCCGGGCACATGGCCCGCGTACCCGGCGGGGTCGAAGCGGTACGGGTCCCGGGACGCCAGCACGTCCGTACCCTCGTAGCCGCCCCTCGGTCCCGTGAACAGGTAGTACCAGCCGTCCCGTTCGACGACGTACGGCGACTCGGTGACCGAGACGGTCGTGTCCGTGGTCGCGTCGGTGAACGCGACGCCCGGCTCGCTCCAGTGCAGCAGATCGGCGGACCGGCGGAAGGCCACGACATGGTGGCCGCCCGCGCTGGAGAGCTCCGTGTAGTACATGACCCATTCGTCGCCGACCCGCAGCACCATGGGGTCGCGCGCCGCGAGCCCGCGGAAGAGCGGGCCGGACGGCTCGCGCGTCCAGGTGAACAGGTCGGGTGAGGTGGCGAGGTTGATCGCGGCGCCGCTCGCGCCGCCCGCGGCGTAGAACATCCAGAACCTGCCGCCCGCCGCGACGACGTGGGGCGCCCACAGGTGTTCCTCGCCGAAGTAGGAGGGGTCGACGGTGAGCGCGTCGGCGTGTGTGGTCCACGGCCCGTTCGGGCTCGGCGCGGAGGCGTGGACGAAGGAGGTCTCCCCCGTGCTGTCCGGGGATTCGCCGCGCGGAGCGCTGTCCCCGACGATGCTGAACAGGTGCCAGCGGCCCTGGGCCTTGATCAGGGTGTGGTCGTTGAGGTAGCGCGGGCCCGCGGGGGTGGACGGGTCGTAGACGTACGCGAAGGGGCCGGCGCCGACCCACCGGGCGGGTGGTAGGGCGTCGGCGGCGTGGGAGGCGCCGGCCGCGGTCCGGCCGGTGTCCAGGAACGGGAGCGCGCCCGCCCCGGCGGCGCCCCGCAGGAGGGTGCGTCTGCTGATCGCGGGCATGAGTCTCTCCAGGGAGGCCGCGTGGTAGGCCGTGCCCGGGCGGGGGCGCGGCCGACCACGGGGCGCGTGTGGGGCGGTCGGAGACCGGTCAGCCCTGGGCGGGGCCGGCGGTGGTGTTGAGCCAGGTCCATTCGGACCAGGTGGAGAATCCGGTCTGCCATGTGTGGAAGGTGCCGGTGTGGTTGGTGCCGAAGACTTCCATCCGACCGTCGGCGTTGGTGACCGCCGTGACCTCGGTGCCGCCGCCGCCGAAGGCGTCCCAGTCGCCGTACGCCCCGTTGACGGCGCGCTGCCAGGTGTGCATGGCCGTACTGCCGTTCATGGCGAAGACCTCGACCCGGCCGTCCGGTGTGCGTTCGCTGCTGAGTTGCGCGTCGGCGGGACCGCCGGTCCCCTCCCAGTTCGACCAACTGGCCGCACTGGTCTGGTACTTGTGGAACACGCCGATCGGGCCGGAGGCGAACACCTCCAGTCGGCCGTCGGCATTGTGGTCGACGGTGAGGTCGTGGCCGCCGCCTCCGAAGGTCACCCACGGGGACCAGCCGCCGTTGGGGGCCGTCTGGTAGGCGTGCTGGAAGGTGTCGGCGCCCAGGGCGAACACCTCCAGTCGGCCGTCGGGCGACTTCTCCATCTCCACCCGGCTGTCGGCGGGGCCGCCGCCGGTGGCCTCCCACTCCGACCACCCGCCGTTGGGGGCGAGTTGGTACCGGTGGAAGAGGCCGACCGGACCTGAGGCGTAGACCTCGATGCGGCCGTCGGCGTTGACACCGGCCGCGGTGTCGCGGCCGCCACCGCCGAAGGTCTCCCAGTTCGACCAGCCGCCGGAGGGGGAGAGCTGCCAGCGGTGCTGGAAGGTGCTGCCCGACAGGGCGAACATCTCCAGACGTCCGTCGGCATTGGGCGCGATCGCCAGTTCGGCGTTGCCCGGCCCGCCGAGCGGTTCCCAGGCCGACCAGTTGCCGTTCACTTCCTGCTGCCAGGCGTGGTGCACCCCGTCGGCGCCGGCGGCGAACACCTCGAGCCGTCCGTCCGCCGACCGCGCCGACACCACGCGGCCCGACTCCGCCGGATGCACCGGCGGTTCGGGCCTCGGACCGCTGCCCGGGGTGCAGGGCAGGACGACGCCGCGCTCGGCCAGGTAGACCTCGGGGTCGATGCCGTAGGAGGTGGACCGGTCCCCCCAGATCCGCAGGTGGAGGTGGGAGCCGTCGACGTTGGTGCCCTCCGCGCCCATCAGGGCGATCTGCTGGCCTGCCACGACGTGGTCGCCCACGGAGACGTCGCGGCGGGACATGTGCCCGTACTCGGAGATCCGCCCGTCGGGGTGCAGCACGCGGATCCACTGGCCGTAGTCGCCGGTGTATCCGGAGATGGTCACTTCGCCGTCGCCGACGGCGTAGATCGGTGTCCCGACGTCGTTGGCGATGTCGACGCCGTTGTGGCCGCTGTGGAAGTGCTGGGACACCCAGCCGGTGGTCGGGCAGGCCGCGGTGAGCTCGGCGGGCCGGGCCTCGGCCGAACCCGTGGCGGCCAGCACCGACAGCGCCGAAAGGAGTACGGCAGTCGCCGCGAGGACGCGGCTCAGGGGGCCGTTCACGCCTTGCGCAGCCGGTCGATGATGCCATTGATGTCGTCCTGCAGCAGATCCCGGCGGACATAGTGACCGCCGCCCACCTCGTGCTGCTCGTAGGGGATGCCCGCGCGGTCGAGGTTCCACTTGAACTCCCGCTGGGTGGCGAGCACCACCTTCTCGTTGGCGTAGCCCTGGATGTCCTGGGGGCTGGTGCCGGCGACCAGGAAGACCCGCTTGTTCCGGTAGCTCTCGATGCGCTCGCACGGGTTGTCCGCGCTGACCCGGGCCTGGTCCCAGAAGGGCACGCCATAGATGCTGCCGCCGTTCAGTTCAACCGCGGCGGAGGAGGCGTTGGCCCAGTGGGTCACCAGGTCACCATTGCCCCCGCGCAGGTTGGCCGGGCCGGAGTGGGCGCTGACCGAGGCGAAGTGGCCGTAGTACTTGGCCGCGTACTTCAGGGCGCCGAAGCCGCCCATGGAGAACCCGGAGACGGCGCGGCCGTCGTACTCGGCGTAGGTGCGGAAGTTCGCGTCGATCCACGGGATCAGCTGACCTATGTGGAAGTCCTCCCAGTTCCGGGCACCGATGTTGGAGCTCACCGCGTTGGAGTACCAGCCGGCGCGCCCGCCGTCGGGCATCACGACGATGAGGTCCTTCCAGGCGGTCAGCCCCCGGATGTCGTGGAACCGGTCGAAGGTGATGAAGTCCTCCAGGCCACCGTGGAGCAGGTAGAGAACGGGGTAGCGGCGCCCGCTGGTGTGGTAGCCGTCGGGGAGCAGCACGTTGACGGCCGGGGTCCAGCCGCCGATGGCGGAAGTCTGGAACCGGTAGTACCACATCCGGGGATCCTGCTCGCCGCGTTCCGTGATGTGCAGTCCGGGAATGTCACCGACGGCGGAAGCGGTCGACGCGGCGGCGAGGACTCCCGCGCCGCCCATGGCCATCGCGGCCGTGAGGCCACCGGCGGTCTTCAGGATGTTCCTGCGGCTGGGGTGCTGCGCGCTCACTGTGTCCTCCTGGTCGGGAGCCTGACGATGCGTCCGCAAGGTAGCAACGGTGCCCGGGCCGGGAGACCCCGGAAGATTCCGGACTGACAGGGGCGGGCGCGTCGGCTAGGGGCTGTGGCGGGGGCATCGGGAACTGCCGGAGCCGACGCCGGCGTCATCGGGATTTCATCGCTCCTCCCTAGCGTGGCCGCGGTCAGACGAAGGCCCGGACCACAGGGGAAGGACGGCTCGATGGCGCGGAGGAGATTCAGAGCGAGGCTGCCGATGGTGGCCACGGCCGCGGTGGCGGCGGTGATGAGCACGATGGCGGCCACCGGGGCGCCGGCTCCGGGACAGGCGCCCGACAAGCCGACCATCCGTTACACCGAGTACGGAATCCCGCACATCATCGCTTCCGACTGGGCGGGACTGGGCACGGGCTACGGATACGCCGCGGCCAAGGACAACATCTGCACCTTGGCCGAGACCTATCTGATGGTCAACGCCCAGCGGTCCCGCTATCTGGGGCCGGACGGCAAGGCGAGCCCCGGCGAGCACCAGAACACCACCACCAATCTCAACAGCGACATCTACTTCCAGCGGATGAACGACAACCGGGTGGTGGAGCGGCTGATCGACCTGCCCGCGCCGGGCGGGCCGGAGCCGGAGGTGAAGGAGGCCATTCGCGGCTACGTCCAGGGGTACAACCGATACCTGGCCGAGACGGGCGTGGACCACATCACCGACCCGGCCTGCCGCGGCAAGGCGTGGGTGCGGCCGATCACGGAGTTGGACGTCTACCGGCACGCGCACGCCGAGATCATCATGGGCACCGCGGACGTGCTGCTCGACGGCCAGGTGAACGCGGCTCCCCCGGGGGCTTCGGCCGCCGCTGCGCCGGCCTCCTCGGCTACGGAGACCGCGGCGAAGATCCGCGACGCGATGGCGGTCAGCCGGCAGCAGAGCATGGGCAGCAACGCGCTGGCGATCGGCTCGCAGGGCGTGTCCGGGGGCACCAGCATGCTGCTCGCGAACCCGCACTTCCCCTGGCAGGGCAAGAACCGGATGTGGCAGAGCCAGCTGACGATCCCGGGCAGGATCAACGTCTCCGGCGCCAGCCTGCTCGGCTTCCCCGCGGTGAACATCGGGCACAACGACGATGTCGCCTGGAGCCACACCGTCGCCACGGTGGCCCCCTTCGGGCTCTTCGACGTACAGGTCGACGTACTGAACCCGACCAACTACCTGGTCGACGGCGCCTGGGAGGCGATGACCTCACAGCAGGTCGGTGTCGACGTGCTGAACGCGGACGGCTCCATCGGCAGGGTCAACAGGACCTTGTGGGCGACCCGTTACGGCCCGATCACCAATCAGGTACTGACCGTGCCACTGCCGTGGGTGGTCAGCGCGCACGCGGTGCGCGATCCGAACATGGACAACTTGCGGGCGCTGAACACCTGGTTCCACCTCGACCAGGCCAAGGACGTCGACGAGGTGGTGAACACCCTGGAGACCACCCAGGGCGTCCCTTTCTTCAACACCGTCGCCTCCGACCGCAAGGGCAACGCCCTGTACGCGGACATCCAGGCCACCCCGAACATCACCGACGAGCACGCCCAGTCGTGCCTGACCCTGACCGGCCAGGCTCTGTTCAATCAGGTGCTGCGGCTGCCGAACGTGCCGCCGGTCTCCATCTTCGACGGCAAACGCAGCGCGTGCGACTGGCCCACCGATCCGAACGCGGTGGCCCCGGGGCTGCTGGACCCGCACAAGCAGCCGCGGCTGATCCGCAAGGACTTCGTCGGCAACGCCAACGACAGCGCCTGGCTGGCCAACCCCGAGCAACCGCTGTCCTTTCCGCGAGTGATGGGCGACACGGCGGCGCCCCGGTCGCTGCGCACCCAGGAATTGATCCTGACCGCGCAGAAGCGGATCAACGGCACCGACGGCCTGCCCGGCCGGGGGTTCACGCCGGAGAACATGCGGCAGCTGCTGTTCGCCGACAACAGCCGGGCCGCCGATCTGGCCCTCGACGCCACGGTGGCGATGTGCCGGGCCCAGCCCTTCGGGCTCATCCTGGTGGACGGCCAGCTGGTCAACGTGAGCGAGGCGTGCCCGATCCTGGCCGCCTGGAAGAGCCACGACTTCACGGCCGACAGCCGGGGTTCCTGGCTGTTCGAGAACTACTGGTACGCCCTGCTCGGCGGCCAGTCGGTGGAAAAGCTGCCGTGGCGGATCCCCTTCGACCCCAACGACCCGGTGCACACCCCCAATTCGCTGGACTCCGCAAGCTCCGCCGTCCGCGACGCGTTCGGCCGGACGGTCATCGCCTTACGCAACGCGGGGATTCCGCTGAACGCGGCGTTGTCGGACGTACAGAAGATCACGCGCAACGGCGAGCAGATCCCGATCCACGGGGCGGTCCACGAGCTGGGCGTGCTGAACGTGGTCACCCCCGGCTCGGTCGACGGCAAGATGGACATCACCTTCGGCTCCAGCTTCGTCCAGCAGGTGCGGTTCACCGCCGACGGCCCGCCGCAGACCTCTTCCGTACTGACCTACTCCCAGTCGGCCAACCCGAATTCACCGCACTACGCCGACCAGACCAAGTTGTTCTCGGCCGGACAGTGGGTGACCGAGCGGTTCACCGAGGAGCAGATCGCGGCCTCGCCGGCATTGGAGGTCAAGGTCCTGAACTGAGACCGAAGGTCCTGAACCGGGACCGGTCTCCCGATCGGTCCCGCACCCGCGCAACGACAAGGCTCACGAGGGAGCACGCTGTGATGAGGACATCGAGTCGGTGGCGAATGGTGGTGGCCCTGATGGCCGCTGTAGTGGGAATGGCGCTGCCTGCCGGTTCGGCACAGGCCGCCGAAGGCACCGAACCGCCGAGGATGACGGACGGGTTCGGCCTGACCCAGGTCGACACGACGGTGGGCGGTCCCACCAACTTCTACATCACCGTGACCACACCTGAGGTCTCGGGCAAGCACCACATCAAGATCATCCTGCCGAGCGGTTACTACGACGACCCGGCCAGACGCTACCCGGTGCTGTACTTCCTGCACGGTTCGCCCGACGACCCGATCCAGCAGAACTACCCGGCGCTGACCACCTCGAACGAGATGATCACCGTCATCCCGGACGGGGGTGCCCGGGGCTGGTACGCCAACTGGCTCAACCAGAGGACCGCGGCCGGTGCCCAGAACTGGGAGAACTTCCACCTCAAGCAGGTGATTCCGTTCATCGACGCGAACCTGCGGACCATCGCCGCCAAGAAGGCCAGGGCCGTCGCCGGTGTCTCCATGGGCGGGTTCGGGGCCCTGCACTACGCCCAGGTCCGCCCCGACCTGTTCGGCCAGACCGCGTCCCTGTCGGGTGACATCGACCTGTCGGTCCGGTCCATGGACCTGCGGATGGCCGTCGTCGCCTCCCTCGTCGGCTACTCCCCCGCCGTGGACAGTGACGCCGCGTTCGGCTCGCCCTACCCGGTGTTCAACGCCGACTGGAGGTTCAACCAGGTGGACCCGGCGGCGCACATGGACAAGCTCGCGGGAGTCGGGGTCTCCATCTACGTGGGCAACGGACGCGGAGACGTCACCGACCTGGAGTTCTGGGTGGAGAGCGCGTCCAAGCACGTCAAGGACAGCATGGACGCCCTGCGCATGCCCTACCACTACGTGGACTACGGCGACGGTGCCGGCTGGGGCACCAACTGCAACGGCGGCCACAACGCCTGGTGCTGGGAAGCGGACCTCCAGGACCTGATTCCCCGGCTGGAACGGTCCTTCGCCTCCTGACCGCGCGGAGCCGGGCCGCCCCGATCCGGTGGCGGCCCGGTCACCAGGTGGCGCGGTCACCACGGAGACCCGGTCACCTCGGCGCCGTGGTGAGGCCGAGGCCCGCTTCGTCCCCGCGCAGGACCAACTGGCGCGTCCGCTGCAGCAGCCGGCCAGGAGGAACGCCGAGTTCGTCGGCCAGGCGACGGCGGGCCCGGTCGAACACGGACAGCGCGTCGGCCCGTCGGCCGCTGCGGTACAGCGCCCGCATCAGCATCGCGGCCACCGGCTCGTGCAGGGGGTGGGCCGCGGACAGGGCGAACAGTTCGGCGACCGCTTCGGAGTGCTGCCCCAGCCGCAGCTGCCACTCCAGTTTCCGCTGCGCGATGGTGATCCGGCGCTCGGTGAGCCGCAACCGCTCCAGCTCGGCGAGCGGCCCGGGCAGGCCGGCCAGGGGCTCCCCGCGGAACAGGTCCAGCGCCTGCGAACACCGGCGGACCGCCTCCGCCGGTTCTCCCGCCCGGTCGGCCGTCGCGATGTCGGTGACCAGCTCCTCCATGCGGGACACGTCCACGTCGACCAGGCCGGAGACCAGCCGGTAGCCGAACCGGTCGTGCTCGATCACCGCGTCGGGGCGGCCGTCCCCGGTGCGCAGGGTCCTGCGCAGCCGGTAGATGTACACCGGCACCACGTTCGTGACCGGCGAGTCCGTCCCCCATACTCCGTCCAGCAGTTCCTGCTGACCGACCGTGCGGCCCGCGCACAGCGCGAGCGCCGCCAGTACGGCTTGCTGGCGCAGGTGCCCCAGCTTCAGCGGCCGCCCGTCCTGCCATGCCTGCAGCGGTCCGAGCAGGGAGATCTGCATCGTCGGTCCGGCATCCCGGCGGGTGGGGGCCCGCGGCGCCGGGTTCGCCGCCTGCGTACGCGGGCCGCTGCCGGGGACGACCAGGCCGCTGTCGAAGGCGTGGACGATGGCGGCGGCCCGGTCGCGCAGCGCGAGTTTCACGAGGACCCGCGCGAGGTGTCCGGCGACGGCGTCCTCGGAAAGGGCGAGAGCGGCAGCTATCTCGTCGTCCCGCAGGCCGCAGCCGACCGCGTGGAGCACCTTGCGCTCCTGGTGCCCGAGCGCAGTGGCGATCGGTCGGCAGGTGGTGGCGGTCGTCGGCATCGCTGCTCCCCCGGGCTCCGGGCTGATCGGTTCGGTCGGTCGGTTCCGCAGGTCTGGCGGAAGCCGTCGACAAAGTAGGGGGAGAGCGCCGGGCCGGGCATCCGGAACGATCCGGAGTGACAGACGCGAAGCCCCCGGCATCCCTGCACTGCGCCGCCCCCGCAGCGTAGGGCGGTTGGCCATCTGCCCTGCCAGTCAAGAGAGTTGCCGATTCCATCGGCATTTCATCGGTGCGCCCTACTGTCGGCCGCCGACGACGGGAGAGGTTCCGGTGACGACTTTAAGATCATGGTGCGGCAGAGTGCTCCTGCTGCTGATAGCCGGCGCGGCCGCCATCGCCGCGACCGCGCCCACTGCCGCGATGGCGGCCGTCTCGTCCGACCGCGGCGGCCCGATCACCCGTAGCGAGGTGATCTGGCGGGCCCAGTACTGGATGGACCAGCATCCCCCGTACAACCAGCAGGGGTCCGCGCCCGACGCCGGCGGCGATTTCCGCTACCGCACCGACTGTTCCGGTTACGTCTCCATGGCGTGGCATCTGAACGCGAGCCCGAATACCCAAGGGCTGCCCGGCTATTCGCACGAGATCGCGCGGGACGAGTTGCGCGCAGGTGACATTCTCAATTCTTTCTACGACCACACCCTGATCTTCCACAAGTGGGAGGACGATCACGGCGGGTTCTCCTACTACAGCTTCGGCGGAGGCTCCAGCGGCGTAGAGCCTCCGGGGCACTTCCGCACGAACATCAACAACGCCACGATCGACGGTCACCCCAACGGCGACTACAAGGCACTCCGGTACGACAACGTCGTCGAGGAGTCCGCGACGCGGCCGCACCCGTACGCCCCGGGCCGGGTCACCTCGGGGCGGTCTGCGGACGGGCGGCTCGAGGCCTTCGCCGCCGGTGCCGACGGCGTGTACCACTCCTGGCAGACCGCGGTGAACGGCGCCTGGTCGCAGTGGCGGTTCGAAGGCGGACCCCGCAACGCACAGCTCTCCGTGGCTGCCAACGCCGACGGACGACTCGAGGTCTTCGCCCTCTCCGACGCCACCTTCGACCACATGTGGCAGACCGCGTTGAACGGTGCCTGGTCCACCTGGGCCAACTTCGGCGGCGGCGGATACCGACTCGCCACCGGCAACAACGCCGACGGCCGCATCGAAGTCTTCGCCTCCAACACCAACGGAGTCTTCCACCGCTGGCAGACCGCACCCAGCGGCAACTGGGCCAACTGGGAAGGCACCGGCAGCAGTCCGGCCACCTCACGCCTCGCCCTCGAAACCGCACCCGACGGACGCCTCGAGGTCTTCGCCCTCTCCGACACCACCTTCCAGCACCTCTATCAGACCGGAGTCAACGGCGCCTGGTCCGCCTGGGAGAACTTCGGCGGCGGCGGACACGACCTCACCGTCAATCACAACACCGATGGACGGCTGGAGGTCTTCGCCTCCAACCCCAACGGCGTCTTCCACCGCTGGCAGACCAGCCTTTCCGCCTGGTCCGGCTGGGAGGGAATGAGCGGCCCGGCGAATTCCGAGATGACGTCGGACCGTTCGGCGGACGGACGGGTCGAGGTGTTCGCGATCAACGGCAGTACCGCCGCCCACATCTGGCAGACCGATCCGAACGCCCCCTATTCGGCTTGGGAAACCTTCGGTGGTGGCGGCACCGAAATCACCGCCGGCCACAGCGCCGACGGGCGCCTCGAAGTCTTCGCGACGAGCACCGCCGGTGTCTTCCACCGATGGCAGACCGGGTTTTCCGCCTGGTCCGAATGGGGCTGGGTGGGCACTACCGCCGGGCCGGGAATCGCGTGAACTCCGCACATTTCACTTCACGACAGAAGGGCAGACAATGGCGATGAATGGTTTACGCCGCGTGTTCACCAGACTGGCCTTCGTGGCCGGCATCTGGGCGTTACTGGTCGGGATGACCGCCTCGGTCGCCGCCGCCCACGCGCCCGTTCCGGTGCCGGTTCCGGGCAAGGACCGGTCCGGGGTCTCCCGGTATTTCAGCGGCCCGCAAGGCTTCGCCATTCCGACCGTGCCGTGTGATCCGGCCGGCCCCTCGGCCGCCGACGGGATCATGGCCGACCAGCTCAACCCGCAGTTGCACGCGAAGATGGCCGGCTACATGGACGCCTACAAGGTGTCCTGCGCGCGAATGGTCACGCAGGCGGTCAAGGACCGGGGCCTCACTCAGAGGGCCGCGGCCATCGCGATCGCCACGATCATCGTGGAGTCCAGCGTCAACAACTACGCCCAGGCCGTCGACTACACCAGCCTCGGGCTGTTCCAGCAGCAGGACTGGTGGGGTACCCGCGAGGAGCGACTGAACCCGGCCCACGCCACCAACGCCTTCTTCGACGAGGTGGAACGGATGTATCCGGGCGGCTCGTGGAACAACGAGGCGATCGGCGAGGTGTGCTGGCACGTCCAGCGACCGCGCGAGGACCTGCGCGGCCTCTACGCCGTCGAGGCGGATGACGCGGTGGTCATGGCCAACGCGCTGTGGTCCGGTACGAGTTTGGGCCCCAAGCACCCGTACGGCGCCGGCCGGGTGGTGTCCGGGCGGTCTGCGGACGGGCGGCTCGAGGCCTTCGCCGCCGGTGCCGACGGCGTGTACCACTCCTGGCAGACCGCGGTGAACGGCGCCTGGTCGCAGTGGCGGTTCGAAGGCGGACCCCGCAACGCACAGCTCTCCGTGGCTGCCAACGCCGACGGACGACTCGAGGTCTTCGCCCTCTCCGACGCCACCTTCGACCACATGTGGCAGACCGCGTTGAACGGTGCCTGGTCCACCTGGGCCAACTTCGGCGGCGGCGGATACCGACTCGCCACCGGCAACAACGCCGACGGCCGCATCGAAGTCTTCGCCTCCAACACCAACGGAGTCTTCCACCGCTGGCAGACCGCACCCAGCGGCAACTGGGCCAACTGGGAAGGCACCGGCAGCAGTCCGGCCACCTCACGCCTCGCCCTCGAAACCGCACCCGACGGACGCCTCGAGGTCTTCGCCCTCTCCGACACCACCTTCCAGCACCTCTATCAGACCGGAGTCAACGGCGCCTGGTCCGCCTGGGAGAACTTCGGCGGCGGCGGACACGACCTCACGGCCGGCTACAACCAGGACGGCAGACTGGAGGTGTTCGCCTCCAACGCCACCGGTGTATTCCACCGTTGGCAGACCAGCCCGACCTCGTGGTCGGAGTGGGCGGGTATGGGCGGGATCTCCAACGCCGAGCTGACCCTCTCGCGGTCGACCGACGGCCGGGTCGAGGTGTTCGCGATCAATGCCACCGCCGCGAGCCACGCCTGGCAGACCCGCCCGAACGCGCCGTACTCGGAGTGGGATACCTTCGGCGGCGGCGGTACCGAGATCGCCACGGGCAACGACGCCGACGGGCGCATCGAAGTCTTCGCGACCAGCAGCGCCGGTGTCTACCACAAGTGGCAAACCGGCTTTGCCACTTGGTCGGACTGGGCCTGGCTGAACAATTCCGGACCGGCGATCAACTAGCCGCCCCCGCGGGGATCCGATCCGCGGACGGGAGCACCGAAGGGCGCCCGCCGTCGTCCCGCCGACCGCACCCGCGGCAGGCGCCGGACGGCGGCGGGCGTTCGGCGCTCCTCCACGGCCTCACACGTCGGTGCTCCGGGCGTCCTTGTCGTGGGGCGATAACACGCCAGCGACTTGCTCACCTGCGGCAGTTGCAGACCAAACCAGCACGGGAGTCAGCACCGCCTACGCAAAAGAGCTCTAACTCTGCGATTCCGACAGGGCTTCACGAGCCCATTCCGGAGGGGATGCGAGGCAAGGGTCAGGTCATGTGGTGCAGGGGCACATCAGTCGTAGCCCGATTGTGATGCCGGGCCACATATGCGATTGACCTGGGGACTTCTACGTTGTGGCCACACCCGACGTCCCCGCAGATACCCTGGAAGTGGTGCACATGGTCTCCCCCGGAACCGCCCCGAAGGCCCCGTCAGGCATCAGACGGATCGTCGCCGCCAGTCTCATCGGGACCACCATCGAGTGGTACGACTTCTTCCTCTACGGCACCGCTGCCGCGCTGGTCTTCAACAAGCTGTTCTTCCCCACCTCCGACCCGCTGACGGGCACGCTGATCGCGTTCCTCACCTACGCCATCGGCTTCCTGGCCCGGCCGCTGGGCGGCGTGGTGTTCGGCCACTTCGGGGACAAGGTCGGCCGCAAGAAGCTGCTGGTGCTCAGCCTGGTGCTGATGGGCGGGGCGACCTTCGCGATGGGCCTGCTGCCCACCCACGCGAGCATCGGCATCGGCGCCCCGATCCTGCTCACCGCACTGCGCCTGATCCAGGGCTTCGCGCTCGGCGGCGAGTGGGGCGGCGCCGTCCTGATCGTCTCGGAGCACGGGGGCGACGAGCACCGCGGCTTCTGGGCCTCCTGGCCGCAGTCCGGCGCCCCGGGCGGCAATCTGCTGGCGACCGGGGTCCTCGCGCTGCTCGCCGCCGTGCAGACGGACGCCGCGTTCCTCGCCTGGGGCTGGCGCATCCCCTTCCTGCTCTCCGGGGTGCTGGTGGCCGTCGGACTGTGGATCCGGCTGTCCGTCTCGGAGTCCCCCGTCTTCCTCGCCGCGCAGGCCAAGGCGCAGGCGCGGTCGCGGTCAGGGTCGCACCCGAGCGCCGCCCCCGTGGTGCAGGTGTTCCGCAAGGACTGGCGCCGGGTGCTGAGCGCCATCGGCACCCGCTTCGGCGAGAACATCTCGTACTACGTCCTCACCTCCTTCCTCCTCGTGTACGTCACCGTCCACCTCGGCCTGCCCAAGACCACCGCGCTCAACGCGGTCCTCATCGGCTCCGCCGTCCACTTCGTCACCATCCCCGCCTGGGGTGCGCTCTCCGACCGCATCGGCCGCCGCCCGGTCACACTGATCGGCTCCGCCGGGATGGCCGTGTGGGCGTTCGGCTTCTTCGCCCTCGTCGACACCGAGTCGTTCCCGGTGATCGCCGCGGCCGTCACCACCGGTCTGCTGCTGCACGGCGCGATGTACGGGCCGCAGGCCGCGTTCATCTCCGAGATGTTCGACACCGAAGTCCGCTACTCCGGCGCCTCGATGGGCTCCCAGCTGGCCTCGATCATCGCGGGGGCGCTGGCGCCCATCATCGCCGTCGAGCTCCTGAAGGACTACGGCTCCTCGGTCCCCGTCTCGCTCTACCTGTCCGCGGCCGCGGTGGTGACCACCCTCACCGTCGCCTTCACCGCCGAGACCCGCGGCCGCGATCTGGCGAGTACGGTGTACGCCACCCCGGCCGGCGCCCGCCCGGTCGTCCCGCGAGCCGCCCCGACCACCACCGCGGACCCCGCCTGACCCCGCCCCTGCCGCCGCACCACCACCCGTACCGGAGGGCCGCTCCATGAACCCCGCGCACGAGACGGCGGCCACGGCGCTGCGGGAGCTGCTGGACCTGCTGGACCGTGGGGCGCCCCCCGAACACTTCGCCCGGCCCGCCGCGGCCGCCCGCGGCGCCGGCGCCGGCCCCGGCGAGCAGGCCCTCGTGGAGGAGGCGACCCGGGTGGCGCTGGACATCCGCCGCACCCTGGACCAGCACCGGCGCCGCGAGGCCGAGCTCACCGCCCTCTTCGACACGGCCGGCGACCTCGCCGCCCTCCGCGAGCTCGACGCGGTACTGCGGGCCATCGTCCACCGCGCCCGCATGCTGCTGGGCACGGACGTCGCCTACCTCACCCTCAACGACCCGGTCGCGGGCGACACGTTCATGCGCGTCACCGACGGCTGCGTCTCCGCCGCATTCCAGCAACTGCGCCTGGGCATGGGGGAAGGCCTCGGCGGCCTGGTCGCGCAGACCGCCCGCCCCTACGCCAGCGCCGACTACCACACCGACTCCCGTTTCAAGCACACCCCGGCCATCGACAGCGGGGTGCGCGAGGAGGGGCTGCGCGGCATCCTCGGTGTCCCGCTGCGGGTCGGCGACCGGGTCATCGGCGTCCTGTACGCCGCGGACCGGCGCCTGCGGGACTTCGCACCCGACGCCGTCGCCCTGCTCGCCTCCCTCGCCGACCACGCCGCGGTCGCCATCGACAGCGCCCGCCTGCTGGAGGAGACCCGCACCGCCCTGGTCGAGCTGGGCGCGGCCACCGAGACGGTCCGCGCCCACGGCGAAGCCATGCGCCTGGCCGCCGAAACCCATGACCGCCTCACCGAGTTGGTCCTGCGCGGCGGTGACGTCGCCGATCTCGCGTACGAGGTCGCCGCCCTGCTGGGCGGCGGTCTCGTGGTGCACGACGCCGACGGCAGCGAGCTGGCCCGGGTCGCCTCCGATCCGATCCCGCCGCCGGTACGGGGCGCCGCGGCCTCCCGCTCCGGGGGCCGCGCCGTCGCCACGGACGGCATCTGGGTGTGCGCGGTGCTCGCGGGCCCCGAACCTCTGGGCAGCATCAGCCTCACCGGACGGGCGGACCTGCCGGACTCGGACCGGCGCCTGTTCGAACGTGCCAGCCTGGTCACCGCGCTGCTCCTGCTGCTGCGCAGGTCCCTCGCGCAGGCCGAGGACCGGGTCCGCGGCGAGCTCCTCGGCGACCTGCTGACCGCCGAGGCCGACGGCCGCCCGCGCGACACCGGCAGCCAGGCCCTGCGGGTGCTGCGGGCCCGCAAGCTCGGCGTCGACCTCACCCGCCCGCACGCCGTCCTGGTCCTGCACTGCGACACCGCGCTACGGCCCCGGCTCGCGGCGGAAGCGGCCCGTCATGCCCGCGCGCTGGACGGACTGGCCGGACTCCACGAGGGCCGGGCCGTCGTGCTGGCCCCGGTCCCCGGCCGGCCAGGTGTCCTCGCCGAGTCCCTCGCCGCGGATCTGGGCCAGGCCCTGGGCAGCCCGGTCACCGTGGGCTCCGCGGGCCCGGCCGACGGCCCCGCGGGCCTCCCGGCCGTGTACGCCGAGGCCGTGCGCTGCCTGGAGGCCCTGCACTCCCTGGGCCGCACCGGCGACGGCGCGGACCTCCCCGGGCTGGGCTTCCTCGGCGTCCTCCTCGGGGACCGGACCGACATGCCGGGGTACGTCGAGCACGTGCTCGGCCCGGTCATCGAGTACGACCGCAAGCGCGGCACCGAACTGGTCCGCACCCTGGAGGCGTACTTCGACCACGGAGCCGCCCTGCACAAGGCCAAGGACACCCTGCACGTCCACGTCAACACGGTGGTCCAGCGCCTGGACCGCATCGGCCGGCTCCTCGGCGACACCTGGAACACCCCGCCCCGCGCCCTGGAGATCCAACTCGCCCTGCGCGTCCACCGTCTGACGTCCCGCCCGTGAACGCAAAAGAACCCCACCGAAGTGGGGTTCCTGCTGGTGTCCGAGGGGGGACTTGAACCCCCACGCCCGATAAAGGGCACTAGCACCTCAAGCTAGCGCGTCTGCCATTCCGCCACCCGGACCAGGTGGTCGGCCCCGGTTTCCCGCGGCGACATGGACAACAATAGCAAAGGTTCGAGGCGGGTCGGACCAGGTATTTCGCCCGGGCCCCGCGCGACGCGCCGCGCTGACCTGCGGGCATGCCTCGCCGGACACTGCGAGACGCAACGTCTCGCGCTCAGCGGGGCAGGCCCGCCCGCTTGCGCGCGAGGGCGCGGCTCCCCGTCGCGAGGGTCAGCGCGAGGACGATCAGGACCCCGGCGACCGCGAACGTGATCCGCATGCCGGTGGCGACGGCCCCGGGTCCCGCCGTCGTGACGTCCGTCGTCGCCAAGGCGAGCGCGAACACGGCGCCCATGACGGACGCACCGGTGATGAGCCCGAGGTTGCGCGACAGGTTGAGCATGCCGGAGACGACGCCCCGCCGGTCCGGGCCGACATCGGCCATGACCGCGGTGTTGTTGGCCGTCTGGAACACCGCGTACCCGGCGGTGACCACCACGATGGGACCGAGGTAGCCGGGGACGCCCAGCGACTCCGGAGTCATCGACAGGGCGAAGGCGCCGGCCGCGATCGCGAGGAGACCGGCGAGGGTCGTGCGCCGTGCGCCGAAGCGGTCCACGACGCGGCCGGCCGGCACCCCGGTCAGCGCGGCGACCAGCGGGCCGGCCGACAGGACCAGTCCGGCCAGGGCCTCTTCGAGCCCGAGGGTGCGCGAGAGGTAGAACGGCCCGACCACCAGCGTGGCCATCATCACCGTCGAGACGAGCGCGCTCGTGGCGAGGCTCGCGCTCAGCACCGGATCGCGGAACGTCGCCGGGCGGATCAGGGGGGACGCCGCCCTCGCCTCGGCGCGTACGAAGAGGACGACGCCGAGGACGGCCGCCGACAGCAGAGCCGCGTTGAGCGGACCGAAACTGCCGCGCCCCAAGGTCATGGCGAGTGCGTAGGCGGCGAGCGTCAGCGCGAGCAGCAGCGTGCCCACGCGGTCGAAACCGGCCCCGCCGGCTCCGGGGCCGCGCCGGTCGGCGGGCAGGTGGCGGTGGGCGAGGAGGAAGGCCACGAGGCCCAGCGGGGCGTTGACGAGGAAGATCGTCCGCCAGCCGGGGCCCGATATCAGGGCGCCGCCCAGCGACGGACCGAGAGCGGTGCCGACCGCGGACATCGTTCCGAGCAGCCCCATGGCGCTGCCGGTCCTCTCCTTGGGCACCGTCCCGCCGATGAAAGCCATGGTCAGGGCCATCATGACGGCCGCTCCGAGGCCCTGTGCCGCCCGGGCGGTGATCAGCAGCCACAGCGAGGGCGCGAGGCCGCACAGGACCGAGGCCGCCGTGAACAGGAGGATCCCGGCGAGCAGCAGCCGTCGGCGGCCGATGAGGTCGCCGAGCCGTCCGACGCTGACGATCACCGTGGTGATGGCCAGGAGGTAGGCGAGGACGATCCACTGGACCTGCTGGAAGGAGGCGGTGAACGCCTGCGCCAGGGTCGGCAGGGCGACATTGGCGATGCTGGTGCCGAGCGAGGACAGCAGCATGGACAGCGAGAGGCCGGCGAGCGCCCACCCGACCGAAGAGGTTCGTTCCGTACTTGCCGCCGGGGCCGCGGCCCCGGCTCGTCCCGCACTGACTGGCTTCATGCCGAGGAGAGTCCATCCGCCGGCCGGGAGCGGCAACTGTTGTTGCCGATTCCGGGACGGCACGGTGGAATGCCCGCATGGACGAACCAGCGCCGTACCAAGAGGTCCTCGACGGGGTCGCCCCCCGGCTCAAGGCGCTGCGCGCCCAGCGCGGCCTGACCCTGGCCGCGCTCTCGGAGGCGACCGGCATCTCCAAGAGCACGCTGTCCCGGCTGGAGTCCGGGCAGCGCCGCCCCAGTCTCGAGCTGCTGCTGCCGCTCGCAGGCGCGTACCACGTGGCCCTGGACGACCTGGTCGGCGCGCCCGAGGTGGGGGATCCGCGGGTGCGCATGGCGCCCCGCGCCATGCAGAGCGGCGGTACGGCCGTGGCCCTGACCCGGGGGCCCGGACCCCTCCAGGCGTACAAAATGATCATCCCTGACCGGGGTACGGAGCCGGAGCTGCGGACGCACGAGGGCTACGAGTGGCTGTACGTGCTGGAGGGCCGGCTACGGCTCGTCCTCGCCGAGCACGACCTGGTCCTCGGCTCCGGCGAGGCCGCCGAATGGGACACGCGCCTGCCCCACTGGTTCGGCAGTGCGGACGGCCGGCCCGTCGAGATCCTCAGCCTCTTCGGGCGGCAGGGCGAGCGCATGCACGTCCGCGCGAAGCCGCGCGCATGACGGTGCGGGCAGCCGGGCCCGGCCGTGGACCTCGGGCGCGGGGTGCGGGAACCAGGAGGTTAGGCTTCGAAGCGACCCTCAAGGAGTCAGGGATGGAGCAGCACATGGAGAGCCTGAGCCGTACCGCGCTGGTCGAGGGACTGATGGAGCGCTTCCCGCACGTGCCCCGGGAAGCGGTGCTCAAGGAAGACCTCCTGCGCGGTGGCATGGCCTTTGACGAGTCCGCGCTCAGCGGCACCGCCGACGGTGGTTCCGGCGACGTCAAGCCGAAGTCGTACTTCATCTTCTCCTTCGACCACCGCACCCTGCCGGAGCTCGGTGCCGCCGCGCTCAACCGGCCGCCCGAGGAGATCGTGCTCACCGGCGGCCCGTACGACCTGCGCCGCACCGTGGTGTCCGTACGGGTCAACCCGGACTCCCCGTACGTCGTGCGCGGCGGCGAGGACGGCACGCTCGGCCTGTACCTGGACGGCGCGCGGATCGCGGACGTCGGCCTGCCGCCGATGCCGGAGTACTACCGGCACAAGCTGTCGAACGGCAAGTCGGTGATGGAGGTCGCGCCGACCATCCAGTGGGGTTACCTCATCTACCTGACGGTCTTCCGGGTGTGCCAGTACTTCGGCGCCAAGGAGGAGTGCCAGTTCTGCGACATCAACCACAACTGGCGCCAGCACAAGGCGGCGGGCCGGCCGTACACCGGCGTGAAGCCGGTCGAGGAGGTGCTGGAGGCCCTGGAGATCATCGACCGGTACGACACCGCCGGTACCTCCCGCGCCTACACCCTCACCGGCGGCTCGATCACCTCGCAGGTCGCGGGCCGCGACGAGGCCGACTTCTACGGCCACTACGCGAAGGCCATCGAGGAGCGCTTCCCCGGCCGCTGGATCGGCAAGGTCGTCGCCCAGGCGCTGCCCCGCGATGCCGTGCAGCGCTTCCACGACCACGGCATCCGGATCTACCACCCCAACTTCGAGGTGTGGGACCGCCGGCTGTTCGAGCTGCACTGCCCGGGCAAGGAACGCTACGTCGGCCGCGACGAATGGCACCGCAGGATCCTGGAGTCCACCGAGGTCTTCGGCCCGAGCAATGTGATCCCCAACTTCGTGGCGGGCATCGAGATGGCCGGGCCGGCGGGCTTCACCAAGGTGAGCGAGGCGATCGACTCGACCGCCGAGGGCCTGCGGTTCTTCATGTCCCGCGGGGTCGTGCCCCGCTTCACCACCTGGTGCCCGGAGCCGACGACGCCGCTCGGCAAGGCCACTCCGCAGGGCGCGCCGCTGGAGTACCACATCCGCCTGCTGGAGACCTACCGGGCGACGCTGGAGGAGTTCGGTCTGAGCTCGCCTCCCGGGTACGGCCCGGCCGGCCCCGGCCGCGCGGTGTTCTCCGTCAGCTCGTTCATGGACAGCCTGGAGGGACTCGAGGGCCCGGGCATCTGACGGGCGCCTACGGGCAGCGGATGACCTGGCCCGCGTAGGAGAGGTTGCCGCCGAAGCCGAAGAGCAGGACCGGGGCCCCGGAGGGGACCTCGCCGCGCTCGACCAGCTTGGACAGGGCCATGGGGATGCTGGCGGCCGAGGTGTTGCCGGAGTCGACGACGTCGCGGGCGACGACGGCGTTGACGGCGCCGATCTTGGCGGCGAGCGGCTCGATGATCCGCAGGTTGGCCTGGTGGAGGACCACGGCGGCCAGCTCCTCCGGAGCGACCCCTGCCTTCTCGCAGACCTTGCGGGCGAGCGGGGGCAGCTGGCTGGTGGTCCAGCGGTAGACGGACTGGCCCTCCTGCGCGAAGACGGGGGGCGAGCCCTCGATCCGGACGGCGTGGCCCATCTCCGGCACCGAGCCCCACAGCACGGGTCCGATGCCGGGCTCGTCGCAGGCCTCGACCACGGCCGCGCCGGCGCCGTCGCCGGTGAGCACGCAGGTGGTGCGGTCGGTGTAGTCGGTGATCTCGGTCATCTTGTCGGCGCCGATGACCAGGGCGCGGGTGGCGGAGCCGGCCCGGATCGCGTGGTCGGCGGTGGCCAGGGCGTGGGTGAAGCCCGAGCAGACGACGTTGAGGTCCATGACGGCGGGGCCGCTGCCCATGCCCAGCTTGGCCGCGACGCGGGCGGCCATGTTGGGCGAGCGGTCGATCGCGGTGGAGGTGGCGACGAGGACGAGGTCGATGTCGTCCGGGGTCAGGCCCGCGCTCGCCAGGGCCTTGCCGGCGGCCTGGTAGGCCAGCTCGTCCACCGGTTCGTCGGGGCCGGCGACGTGGCGCGTCTTGATGCCGACGCGGGAACGGATCCACTCGTCGTTCGTGTCGACCATGGCCGCGAGGTCCTCGTTGGTGAGCACTTTCGCGGGCTGGTAGTGCCCTAGCGCCACCACGCGTGAACCGGTCATGGGCGGGGTCCCCCCTCGTACGACAATCAGGATCTCCCAGCTTCGCCTGCTACCGATGGGTACGGGGGCGCGTGACCCGACAGGATTCGGGCACCGGAATTTGGAGAATTCCGAGGATCTTCCTGCCGGGGGCGTCGGCGGGAGCCGATCCGCGAGAATGGGCTCGTCAGATGCACGAAGACGTGCGCGGCGAGTACAGAACGGGTGGACTGATCACATGGGACGGGTCACCGAACGCCGTCGCGTCGTCCGGATCCGCGGCGGCGTAGCCGGGGCCCGGCCGGACACGCTGGTCGCGGAGGAGCCGCTGGAGATACGGCTGAACGGCAAGCCGCTGGCCATCACGATGCGCACCCCGGGCGACGACTTCGCCCTGGCGGTGGGTTTCCTGGTGAGCGAGGGCGTGCTGGGCTCCGCGGCGGACGTACGGGCCGTGACCTACTGCGAGGGCGCGGCAGAGGACGGCACGAACACCTACAACGTCGTCAACGTGCAGCTCGGGGCCGGGGTTCCGGTCCCGGACATCACGCTGGAGCGCAACGTCTACACCACCTCCTCCTGCGGGCTGTGCGGGAAGGCGAGCCTGGACGCGGTGCGTACGGCGAGCCGCTTCCCGGGGATCGCCGCCGACCCGGTACGGGTGTCCGCGGAGCTCCTCGGGGAGTTGCCGGACCGGCTGCGGGCGGCGCAGAAGGTCTTCGACCGTACGGGCGGGCTGCACGCGGCCGCGCTGTTCTCGGCGGCGGGCGAGCTGCTCGACGTACGGGAGGACGTGGGCCGGCACAACGCGGTGGACAAGATCGTCGGCCGGGCCCTTCAGGCCGGGCGGCTCCCGCTGACGGGGGCGGTCCTGCTGGTGTCGAGCCGGGCGTCCTTCGAGCTCGCTCAGAAGGCGGTGATGGCCGGCATACCGATCCTGGCGGCGGTCTCCGCGCCGTCCTCGCTGGCGGTGGACCTGGCACTGGAGACGGGGCTCACCCTGGTCGGCTTCCTGCGGGGGCGGGACATGAACATCTACGCGGGCGAGCAGCGGATCACCCTGCCGGGAGGGACGGCTTAACCGCGGCGGCCGCGCCGGGCCGCGGACCGGGACGCCACCGGCTTCGGGACCGGGGGGTCGATCCGGTGCAGGTCCAGGGTCGGCGGGAGCGGGGTGGCACCGGGGCCGCCGGACTCGGCCCAGGCGATGATCTCGTCGGTCGCCGTGTCGTCCAGGGCCCAGCCGAACCACACCGCGCGGGCGCCCCGGCGGCGGGCCTCGGTGGCGGGCTGCACCACGATGACGTTGGCCTGCGCGCACGGCCCGAGGCAGTCGGTCGTACGGACGGCCAGGCGGCCTCCGGAGGCCGCGGCGGCCTCGCTCAGCCGGGCCAGTTGGCCGGCGTGGTCGGTGCCGGGGTTCTTGCGGGGGTCGCCGCAGCAGCAGCCGCGGCAGACCACCAGGGTGCAGGGGCGTTCGGCGTGTGCGCCGAGCGGGCGTATCCAGGTCACCGCCGCACGTTACCGGGCCTGCGAGCTGGGGTGTTGACCGGTCGGCGAGACCTCCGCCACACGGGCGGTGGGCAGTTCGGCGCCGGGCTCGGCCACCGGGTCCTGCGCGCGCCGGCGGGCCAGGACCGCGCACACCATCAGCTGCATCTGGTGGAACAGCATCAGCGGCAGCACGGCGAGGCCCGCCTGGGCGCCGAACAGCACGCTGGCCATGGGCAGTCCGGCGGCCAGGCTCTTCTTCGACCCCGCGAACTGGATGGCGATGCGGTCCTCCCGGCCGAACCCGAGGTGCTTCGCCCCGTACCAGGTGGCCAGCAGCATGACGGCCAGGATTACGGCCTCCACCGCCAGCAGGACGCCGAGGCGCGGGACGCTCACCTGGTGCCAGATCCCCGCGACCATGCCCGCGCTGAAGGCGGTGTAGACGACGAGCAGGATCGAGCCGCGGTCCACGTGGCCGAGCGTCTTCTTGTTGCGGACCAGGAAGGCGCCGACCCACGGGCGCAGCAGTCGGCCGAGGAGGAAGGGCGCCAGCAGCTGGAGGACGATCTTGAGGAGGGAGTCCGGGGAGAAGCCCCCCGCGCCGTTGCCGAGCAGGCCGGCCGCGAGGAGGGGGGTGAGGAAGATGCCGGCGAGGCTGGAGAAGGAGCCGGCGCAGATCGCGGCGGGGACGTTGCCGCGGGCGACGGAGGTGAAGGCGATGGAGGACTGGATGGTCGAGGGGACCAGGCAGAGGAAGAGCAGGCCGCTGTAGAGCGGGGGCGACAGCAGGGTGGGCACGAGGCCGCGGGCGGCCAGGCCGAGGAGGGGGAAGAGGACGAAGGTGCAGGCGAGGACGGTGACGTGCAGCCGCCAGTGGCGCAGCCCGTCGAGGGCCTCGCGGGTGGAGAGCCGGGCGCCGTAGAGGAAGAACAGCAGGGCCACGGCCGCGGTGGAGGCGGCATCGGCGGCGGAGGCGGCCGCGCCGCGGGCCGGGACCAGGGCGGCGACGGCGACGGCGGCGAGCAGGCCCAGGATGAACGGGTCCGCGGGGAGCCGGGCGGGGAGGTGCGGGCGGCGCATGGGGCTGGGTGCTCACTTGCTGTGTCGGGCGGGGGCAAGGGGCGGGGCGGGGGCGGGGGCGGACGGACGGGCTCCTTCGATCGTCGGTGGTCGGACGGTGATCGGGAAACCCGCACACCGCACTGACTGTCATCACGGAACACGATGGCCGTGCCTACGATGGGCGGTATGTACGACCCCGCACAGCTGCGCACCTTCCTCACCGTGGCCCAGACCCTGAGCTTCACGCAGGCCGCCGGGCGCCTCGGCGTACGCCAGTCCACGGTCAGCCAGCACGTGCGGCGGCTGGAGGCGGCGACGGGCCGCACGCTCTTCGCCCGCGACACCCACAGCGTGGAGCTGACCGAGGACGGCGAGGCCCTGCTGGGCTTCGCCCGCTCGATCCTGGAGGCGCACGAGCGCGCGGCGGCCTTCTTCACCGGGAAGCGGATCAGGGGACGGCTGCGCTTCGGGGCCTCGGAGGACTTCGTGCTGACCCGGCTGCCGGAGATCCTGGAGCGCTTCCGCCACGAGCACCCCGAGGTGGAGCTCGAACTGACGGTGGAGCTGTCGGGCACGCTGCACGAGCGGCTCGACGCCGGCCGCCTCGACCTGGTGCTGGCAAAGCGCCGCGGCCCGGGCGACGAGCGCGGCCGGCTGGTGTGGCGCGACCGCATGGTGTGGATCGGTGCGGAGGGACTGCGGGTGGACCCCGACCGGCCGGTTCCGCTGATCGTCTTCCCGCCGCCCGGGATCACCCGGGCCCGCGCGCTGGACGTCCTGCAGGCCGACGGGCGCCCGTGGCGGATCGCGTGCACCAGCGGCAGCCTGAGCGGCCTGATCGCGGCGGCCCGCGCGGGCCTGGGGGTGATGGCCCACACCCGGGGCCTGATCCCGCCGGGCCTGGTGCGGGTGGCCGGGCTCGCGGACCTCGGGACGGTGGAGTTCGCGCTGCTCCAGGGGGACCGCCGCCCGACGGCGGCCTCCGAGGCGCTGGCGGCGGCGATCCTCGCGGGCGGCGACCGTCTCAGCAGGCCCGCCTGACCTGAAGGACCCGCAGATCCGCACTCCCTCGCAGGTCACGGCCCGGACGCGGCGCGGGGGGATCTTGTGGAGGTTTCCGCAACGCCCCCGGCCGGCCGGGTCGGTGGGGTAGCGTCACCGCGCTGCGCGGAGAGGAGCGGGGCCTTGCGCGAGATCACCGTCCCACCGGTCGTCACGGGCGTGCCCGTGGGCGGTCTGGCCGACGTCGTCTTCCTGCACGCCCTCGAGGACCCCGGCCGGGTCGTACTCGGCCGGAAGGCCGACGGAGTGTGGCAGGACGTGACCTCCGGCGAGCTGGCCGCCGAGGTGCTGGCCCTCGCCAAGGGGCTGCTGGCCCACGGCATCGGCTTCGGCGACCGGGTCGCCGTGATGTCCCGTACCCGCTACGAGTGGACCGTCTTCGACTTCGCCCTCTGGGCGATCGGCGCCCAGCCGGTTCCGGTCTACCCCACCTCCTCCGCCGAGCAGGTGCACTGGATCCTGTACGACTCCGGGTGCACGGCCTGTGTCGTCGAGAACGAGGACCAGGCCATGACCGTCGGGTCGGTGATCGAGCGGCTGCCGGGCCTGCGCAGGCTCTGGCAGCTCGACTCGGGCGCGGTGGACGGGCTCGTCGAGGACGGCCGCGGCGTGTCCGAGGACGTGGTGCACCGCCATCGCGGGGCTGTCACCCCCGACGCCATCGCCACCGTCATCTACACCTCGGGGACCACGGGCCGGCCCAAGGGCTGTGTGCTGACGCACGGCAATTTCATGTACGAGGCCGACACGATGGTCGCCCGCTGGGAGTCCGTCTTCCAGGCGGGGCCGGGTGAGCAGCCTTCCACCCTGCTCTTCCTGCCCCTGGCCCACGTCTTCGGGCGCATGGTGGAGGTGGCCGCCGTCCGGGCCCGGGTGAAGCTGGGGCACCAGCCCGTCCTGTCGGCGGCGGAGTTGCTGCCGGACCTGGCGGCGTTCCGGCCGACCTTCGTGCTGGGGGTCCCGTACGTCTTCGAGAAGGTGTTCGCGGCCGCCCGCCGCAAGGCCGAGGCGGAGGGGCGGACCGGCCCCTTCGACCGGGCGGTGGAGACGGCCGTACGGTACGCGGAGGCGCGCGAGCAGAAGGCGTTCGGCCTCGGGCCCGGCCCTTCGGCCAAACTCCGCATGGAGCACCAGCTGTTCGAGAAGCTGGTGTACGGGAAGGTCCGCGACGCGATGGGCGGCCGGGTGCGGCACGCGATGTCCGGCGGGTCCGCGATGTCGCGCCGGCTGGGGCTGTTCTTCGACGGTGCGGGGATCACGGTGTTCGAGGGCTACGGACTGACCGAGTCGTGCGCGGCGGCCACCGCGAACCCGCCCGGGGCCACGAAGTACGGAACCGTCGGACGGCCGATCCCCGGCAGCACGGTGCACATCGCCGACGACGGGGAGGTGTGGCTGCACGGCGGGCACGTGTTCTCGGGGTACCTCAACGACCCCCGCTCCACGGAGGAGGTGCTGCGCGGCGGCTGGCTGGCGACGGGGGACCTGGGGCGGCTGGACGAGGACGGCTACCTCACCATCACCGGGCGCAAGAAGGAGATCCTCGTGACCTCCAACGGCAAGAGCGTCTCGCCGACCGCCCTGGAGGAGCGGGTGCGTTCGCATCCCCTGGTGTCCCAGTGCGTGCTGGTGGGCAACGACCGGCCGTTCATCGCGGCCCTGATCACCCTGGACACGGAGGGGCTGGCGCACTGGATGTCGATGCGGGGCCGCCCGCAGCTGCCGGCTTCGGACCTGGTGCACGACGCCGATCTCGCGACGGAGATCCGCCGGGCGGTGGTCGCCGCGAACACCCTGGTCTCCCAGGCCGAGGCGATCCGCACCTTCCGGGTGCTGGCCGAGCAGTTCACCGAGGAGCGCGGCCTGCTGACGCCGTCGTTGAAGCTGAAGCGGCGGGCCATCGAGAAGACGTACGCGAGGGAGGTCGCGGCCCTGTACGCGCCCTGATCCGCCGACCGCACATCGCAATCTGACGGACCGTCACTTCACCTTGTCAGTCATATTGACGGAGCGTCAGGTCACGCACAGAATGCGGGGATTCCGACCGGAGGGGATCCCACACATGTTGCGACCGATCCGCACCCTGGCCGCCGCGGCAGCGGCCCTCGCGCTCGTCTCCGCCTGCAACTCCGCCTCCGGGAGCAGCTCGCCCTCGAAGGAGGGCGACTCCCGCGGGGTGAGCGCCGATTCCGTCAAGGTCGGCGGGATCGTGTCGATGACCAGCGCCAGCGGCTACAGCAAGAAGGACACCGATCTCGGAGCCAAGGCCCGGTACCTGAGAGCCAATGCCGAGGGCGGCGTCAACGGGCGGAAGATCGACTACATCGGAGCCGAGGACGACGGGCAGGACCCCGCCAAGAACCTGGCCGCCGCCCGCAAGCTGGTCCAGCAGGACAAGGTCTTCGCGGTCTCCCCCATGAGCTCGGTCACCTTCTCCGGCGCCGACTTCCTGGAACAGGAGAAGGTGCCCACCTTCGGCTGGGGCACACTGCCCTCCTTCTGCGGACCCAAGTACATCTACGGCTTCAACGGATGCCTCGTTCCGACTCCCGGCGGCACCATCAACCAGACCTGGCCGCAGGGCATCGGCCAACTCCTCGGCGGGGCCCAGGGCAAGTCGGTGGCGATCATCGCCAATGACAGCGACGCCGGGAAGTTCGGTGTGCGCACCTTCCAACAAGGGTTCACCAGCGCCGGGTTCAAGGTCTCGTACGCCAAGGCCGCCGTGCCCGGCACCGCCGTGCCGAGCGACTGGTCGGCGTACGTGAAGGAGATCCTCGACAGCAACGACGGCAAGGCGCCGGACGCCGTCGTCTCGGTCATGCAGACCCCCAACAACATCGGGCTGTTCACCGCGCTCAAGCGCAGCGGCTACAAGGGGCTGCTCTCCGACCCGACCGACTACGATCCCGGGCTGCTCGCCAAGGACGCCACCAAGCAGGCCCTGGACGGGGTGCACGTCCTGCTGCAGTTCCAGCCGTTCGAGTCGACGGACCCGAAGATGGCGCAGTTCAAGGCCGACATCAAGGCCGCCTCGGGCGGTCAGGACGTACCGCTCAACATGCACATGCTGACCGGGTACATGTCGGCGGACCTCTTCGTGTCCATCGCGGGGAAGGCCGGGAAGAACCTGACCGTCGAGTCCTTCCAGGCCGCCGCGCAGGGCTTCTCCGACACCGGCACCCTCGTCGGCGACCGGGTGGAGCCCAAGGGGCAGAAGGACAGCTTCGGCTGCGGGGCGCTCGTCCAGCTGAAGAACGGGGCGTACGAGGTCTCCGTACCGTTCAAGTGCCACGAGCCGATCCCCTTCAAGTAGGGGTGCGGGCATGGGAGATCTGCTCGCCGTCGTACTGAGCGGTCTGGTGTCCGGCGCCCTGTACGCACTGCTCGCCTCCGGGCTGGTGCTGTCGTACTCGGCGTCCGGGCTGTTCAACTTCGCGCACGGGGCCACCGCCTACCTGTGTGCGCTCACCTTCTACGAACTGCACTCCGGGCTGGGGTGGCCGGCCGTCCCGGCGGCGCTGCTGGTGGTGTGCGTACTGGCCCCCGGACTCGGATGGGCCCTGGACCGGCTGATGTTTCGGCGCCTCGCCCACGTCGGCGAGACGGCGCAGATCGTGGCCACCATCGGGCTGTTGGTGGCTCTGCCGGCGGCCGGGCTGTGGGCGGTCGAGCTGCTCGCGGACGCGGGGGCCCCCATGAAGCCGGCCGAGAACCAGTTCGGCCTGCCGGGCGTGGGGCCGAGCCCCGCGAAGGCCTGGCAGCCCCTGGACGGCGTCGGCATCGACTCCGACCAGCTGATCACCTGGGTGGTGACGGCGGTGGTGGCGGTGGCCCTGTGGGTGCTGATGCGGCACACCCGGCTGGGGCTGCTGCTGCGGGCCGCCGTCGACAACCGCTCGCTCACCGAACTGCGCGGGATCAGCGCCGACCGGCTGTCGTCGGGGGCGTGGATGATCGCGTCGGGGTTGGCGGGTCTGGCCGGGGTGCTCGCGACGCCGCTGCTGGGGCTGTCGGCGCACGACTTCACGCTGTTCCTGTTCGTGTCGGCCACGGCGGCGGTCATCGGGCGGTTCGCGTCCGTGCCGCTCGCCTTCGCGGGCGGGCTCGGGCTCGGAGTGCTGCAGAACCTGGCCGTCGGGTACGCACACTTCGCCGACGACATCACGGGCTTCCGCACGGCGGTGCCGTTCCTGATCCTGTTCGCGGGGCTGCTGGTGCTGACCCGGCGGGCGCGGACCGCCGGGACGGCCGCCGTGGACGCACCCTCGGTGGACCACCTCGCCGGGGCGCCCTGGGTGCGGCGGTGGGGGGTGTGGGCCGGCGCGGCGGTGCTGTTGGGCACGGCGTTCTACACGGTGACCACCCCGTTCTGGAGCGGGCTCCTCGCGCAAGGGCTCGCGCTGGCCCTGGTGTTCATGTCCTTCACGGTGGTGACCGGGCTCGGGGCGATGGTGTCGCTGGCCCAGGGCACGTTCGTGACCGGGGCCGCGCTGGTGGCGGGGCTGCTGATGAGCCGGGGCTGGCCGTTCGTGGCGGCCGCCGCGGTGGGCACGTGCGTGGCGGCCGTGCTGGGGGCGCTCGTCGCGCTGCCCGCGCTGCGGCTCGGCGGGCGCTCGCTGGCGCTGGCCACCCTCGCGCTGGCGTTCCTGGCCGACCAGGTGCTCTTCCAGATGCGGTGGCTGCGCAACGGCGACTCCGGCTGGTCGGTCCCGCGTCCGGTGTTCGGGCCGGTGGACCTGTCCGACGACCGGGCCCTCGGGGTGGCGCTGGTCGTACTGGTCGCCGTGGTGGCGGCGGGGCTGAGCGCGCTGCGCAACTCGCCGACCGGGCGGGCGATGCTGGCCGTGCGGTCGGCTCCGGCCGCGGCGATGGCCTGCGGGGTGTCGGTGCTGCGTACGAAGCTGCTGCTGTTCACGCTGTCGGCGGGGCTGGCCGGGTTCGGGGGCGTGATGTACGCGTCGTACAACACCCGCATCACGGCAACGGACTTCACGGCGATGACGGGGCTGGTGTGGCTGGCGGTGGTCGTGGCGGCGGGTGTGCGCAGGCCGCAGTACGCGGCCGTGGCCGGGTTGGTGTTCGCACTCGCCCCGCGCGTCCTGTCCGACTACGTGACCTCGTCGGCGCACCTGCCGGTGATCCTGTTCGGCCTGGCGGGCCTGGCCCTGGCCAATGACCCCGACGGGTACTGCGCGGCCGTTCCGGTGCGGTTGGCCAAGCGGCGCGCCGCCGCTTCCCGGGGCTCCGCCCCGGACCCCGCGCCTCCAGCGCCGGCGAGGCCGGATCCGCCCGGGCCAGCGCTGAAATCGCCCGCCCCCGTCGTACCCGCCCTCGAGCTGCGCAGCGTAACCGCCGGGTATGACGGCGGGCTCGTGCTGCACGGGGTGGATCTCATCGTCCGCAGAGGGGAGATCCTCGCCGTGCTCGGGCCCAACGGGGCCGGGAAGAGCACCGCCTGCCGGGTGGCCGCCGGACTGCTGCCCGTCACCCGCGGGGCCGTCCACGTGGGCGGGCGGGACATGACCGACGACGGGGCCGTGTGCCGGGCCCGCGGCGGGGTGCTGCTGGCCCCCGAGGGCCGTGGGATCTTCCCCGCGCTCAGCATCGAGGAGAATCTGGCCCTGTACCTGAAGGACGCCGCCGAACGGGACGCCGTCTACGCCCGGTTCCCCCGGCTGCGCGAGCGCCGCAGCGTTGCCGCCGGCGCCTTGTCCGGCGGGGAACAGCAACTGCTCGCCCTCGCCCCGCTGTTGCAGCGGCCGCCCGAGGTGCTGATCGCCGACGAACCCTCGCTCGGCCTCGCACCCCGCGTGGTGGAAGAGGTGTACGCGCTGCTCACCGAACTCCGCGACGCCGGCACCGCGCTGCTGCTGGTGGAGGAGAAGGCCGCCGAGATCCTCGGGATCGCCGACACCGTCGCCTACCTCGCGCAGGGCCGGGTCTCCTGGTGCGGCCCGCGCGCCGAGGTGGAGGCGGACCGGCTCACCGAGGCCTACCTGGGGATCGCCACATGACGACGCCGTACGTGCTGCAGGGCAGCGGGATCAGCGTCCGGTTCGGCGGTGTCAAAGCGCTGACGGGGGTCGACCTCGGGATCCGGGCCGGCGAGGTGTGCGGGCTGATCGGGCCGAACGGGGCCGGCAAGACCACGCTGTTCGACGTCCTGTCCGGGATCCGGCGGCCGGACCGGGGGCGGATGCTGCTCGACGGGGCCGACATCACCCGCCGCTCCCCCGTGTGGCGGGCCCGGCACGGGATGCGCCGGACCTTCCAGCGCCAGCAGCTCTTCGGGCAGCTGAGCGTGGCCGACAACGTGCTCGTCGCGCAGGAGTGGCGCGGCGGCGGGGGCGGTCTCGCGGCCGATCTCCTCTCCTCCCCGGCCCGGCGCCGCCGCGAGCACGAACGCCGTGAGCGCGGTGAGCGGGTACTGGAGTCGTGCGGCATCGGCCCGCTCGGGGCGGCGTACGCCGGCGGGCTGCCCGTGGGACAGGCCCGGATGGTGGAGCTGGCCCGCGCCGTGGCCGATCCGCCGCGGGTGCTGCTGCTGGACGAGCCCGCGTCCGGCATGTCGGCCCCCGAGCGGGAGCGGCTCGCGACGGTGGTCCGGCGGCTGGCCGCGGAGGAGGGCTGCGCGGTGCTCCTGGTCGAGCACAACGTCGCCTTCGTGATGGACCTGTGCACGCGCGTGGTCGTACTGGACCTCGGTACGGTGCTGGCCGAGGGAACGGCCGCCGAGGTACGGGCGAACCCCCTCGTACGGGAGGCCTACCTGGGGGCCTGAACCCCGCCCCGTGGCGACCATCCGTCTGGCGGGAATACGCGGTCCGGACGTCCGGTTGTCGCCGGTCGTGGGGAGATCCACAGACGACCGGCGCCAGCCCGCCCAGAACCGAGGAACGAGCCAGACGTGAACCAGGTCCCGAGCATCAAGCTCAACAACGGCACGCTCATGCCCCAGCTCGGCTACGGCGTCTGGCAGGTCCCGGACGCCGAGGCGGAGCGGGCCGTCACGACCGCGCTGGAGGCGGGCTACCGCAGCATCGACACGGCGGCCATCTACGGCAACGAGCGGGGTACCGGCAAGGCCGTCGCCGCCGCCGGGGTGCCGCGCGGGGAGCTGTTCGTCACCACCAAGCTGTGGAACGGCCCGTCCGAGACCTGGGGCCGGGACAACGTGCTGCGCGAGTTCGACACCTCGCTCGCGAAGCTGGGCCTGGACCACGTCGACCTGTACCTGATCCACTGGCCGCGCCCCATGCGCGAGGACTTCCTCGCCATCTGGAAGACCTTCGAGGAGATCGCGGCGAGCGGCCGCGCGAAGGCCGTCGGCGTGTCGAACTTCCGCCCGGCCGACCTGGAGCGGCTCGGCGCCGAGAGCTCCCTGGTCCCGGCCGTGAACCAGATCGAGCTGCACCCGCTCCTCCCGCAGGCCGAGCTGCGCGAGGCGCACGCTCGCCTGGGCATCGCCACCGAGGCCTGGTCGCCGCTCGGCCAGGGCAAGGAGCTGCTGACGCTCCCCGCCGTCGCCGGCATCGCCGCCAAGCACGGCCGCTCCGCCGCCCAGGTGGTGCTGCGCTGGCACCTCCAGCTCGGCAACGTCGTGATCCCCAAGTCCGTGACCCCGTCCCGGATCCGGGAGAACCTGGACGTCTTCGGCTTCGAGCTGGACGCCGCCGACATCGCCGCGCTGGACGCCCTGGGCGCCGGCTCCGCGGGCCGCCGGATCGGGCCCGATCCCGCCGTCTTCGACGCCTGAGCGGCCGCCGTGCAGGCTCCTGACGGCGTCTACCTGGTCCGCAATGTCGCCGACGGCCTGCTGCTCCAGGTGGAGGGCGGCAACCGGGTGCGCGTCGGCCCCGACGGCACGCCCCCGGCCGCCCGGCAGTGGGCGATCTCGCCGGTGCACAGCGGCGGCGGCCTCTTCCACCTGGTCAGCGTCCACAACGGCAAGCGGCTCGACGTCGCGAACGCCTCGGCCGAGAGCGGCACCCGCGTCCAGGTGTGGCGGGCGAACGCCTTCGGCGCGCAGGAGTGGATCGTCGAGGAGCACCTCGACGATCCCGGCGTGGTCTCGCTGATCGCCGCGATCAGCGGTCTGCCGCTGGAGGCGGACGCGCAGGGCCAGGCCCGCCAGTGCGAGGACACCGACTCCCCGGCGCAGTGGTGGCGCCTGGAGCCGGTCGCGGACTCCTAGGCCGCCTCTGACCGGCAGGTCCCGTCCCGGGCCCCGAGCGGAGCGGTCAGTCGCGTACGAAGCTCCGCAGCCGGTACGCCGGCTCCGCGCGCGGGACTTCCTGGTCGGGCAGCAGCTCCAGCCGGTCCGCCAGCTCCCGCGGGGTGATCCCGCGCGGCATGACGCGGGAGGCGTACTGCCCGGCCAGCAGCGCGGCCGCGGCGGCGCGCGGGGAGCGGCCCTGGCCGTGGCCGAGGAAGCGGGCCTCGCCGGCGGGGCGCAGGCCCGCGGCGGCCGCGCAGCCGGTCACGGCCTCGGTCGAGTCGGCCGGGGCGGGCGTCAGGTGCGGTGCGAGCACCGCGTCGATGTCGCTGCCGACGTCGTGCGCGGAGTCCTTGTCCACGGTGGTGACGAAGACCCCGCCGGGCCGCAGCACCCGCCCGGCCTCGGCGATGACGGCCTGCACCCCGCCGGGCTCCCGCAGCAGGTGCAGCAGCCACACCGCGCTCACGGCGTCCACCGACCCCGTCCGCACCGGCAGCCGGGTGCCGGAGGCGAGCACCACCGGGAGCCCGCGGGCCGCGGCCATCGCGGCCATCCCGTACGAGGCGTCCGCGCCCAGGACCCGCAGCCCCGGGCGGCCCGACGCCAGCCGGGTGGTGACGATGCCGGTGCCGCAGCCGAGGTCGAGCAGGCTGCGGGTGGCCGCGGGGAGCAGGCCGAGGACCGCGGCCGCCGCGGCCTCGGCGCGCGGGGCGCCGCCGCGCGTGGCGTCGTAGGCCTCGGCCTCGGCGTCGTAGTCGAGCAGGGTCCGGAGTCTCGCCATCAGGCGGCGCCGTGGGCCGGGGCGAGGCCTTCGACGCGCTGGGCCAGTTCGAAGTCCTTCTCGGTCACCGCGCCGCCCGCGTCGTGGCTGTTCACCGACAAACGGACCGTGTTGTAGCCGAGGGTGAGGTCGGAGTGGTGGTTCAACTCCTCCTGCACGGCGGCGATATGGGTGACCAGCGCGCTCGCCGCGAAGTGCGTGCCCAGCCGGTAGGTGCGCAGGATGTGGTCGTCCTCGAAGGCCCAGCCGGGGAGTTCCCGCAACCGGTCCTCGATTTCCTTCTGTGACAGCGGCTCACTCGGCATGCACCGGCTCCTCTTCCCCGTGACGTGTGGTCAAGATTGCCACAGCGCACGCCGGAGGGAGCCTTTCGCGCCATAGTGCGCTCGGGTACTCCTGCGCAACTTCCATGGCAACCGCGCCACCCCTATGCTCCTGCGCCTGAGACGACTGTTACCAGCGGTAACCAGGGGGCATCACCATGGCGGGCACGGGAACGGACACAGGCGCGGGCATAGGCATGGGTGCGGGCACAGGTGCGGGCACAGGCGCCGGCGCCGGCAGTTCCAGGCGTACCTTCATCGCGGGCGCGGCGGCCACCGCCGGAGCCCTGTCGGCCGGCGCGGCCGCGG
>NZ_JBHWVM010000072.1:0-40042 GCF_042736805.1 Streptomyces sp. NPDC060031 | reverse complement strand
CAACAACGGCATCCTCTTCTCCGAGTCGGCCCAGAAGGGCGCGCACGTACACCGCGTACGGACTAGAAGGCTGCCTCGTCGAGCTCCATGAGGGAGTTGTCGACGCTCTCGGCGAGCGAGCGGGCGACCGAGACGCCCGGCAGGACCTGCGAGGCGAAGAACTTCGCGGCCGCGATCTTGCCGGTGTAGAACGGCACGTCCTTGGCGGAGGCGCCGGCCAGCTTCTCGGCGGCCACGGCCGCACCCTTGAGCAGCAGGTAGCCCACGACGACGTCGCCGGACGCCATCAGCAGGCGGGTGGTGTTCTGGCCGACCTTGTAGATGTTCTTGACGTCCTCGCCGGTGGCGGTGAGGTCGACGATCATCTGGCCGACGATGGCCTCCAGGTCGACGGCGGCCTTGGCGAGCGCGTCGCGGGCGCCGGCCAGCTCCTCGCCGCCGACGGCCTCGGCCAGGAACTTCTTGATCGTCTCGGAGAGGACGTTCAGGGAAGCGCCCTGGTCGCGGACGATCTTCCGGAAGAAGAAGTCCTGGCCCTGGATGGCCGTGGTGCCCTCGTAGAGGGTGTCGATCTTGGCGTCCCGGATGTACTGCTCGATCGGGTACTCCTGCAGGTAGCCGGAGCCGCCGAAGGTCTGCAGGGACTGGGCGAGCTGCTCGTAGGACTTCTCCGAGCCGTAGCCCTTCACGATCGGCAGGAGCAGGTCGTTCAGGCCGATGAGGGAGGAGGCGTCCTCGCCCGCGGCCTGCTTGAGCTGGATCTCGTCCTGGACGGAGGCGGTGTACAGGACCAGGGCGCGCATGCCCTCGGCGTACGCCTTCTGCGTCATGAGCGAGCGGCGCACGTCGGGGTGGTGCGTGATGGTGACCTTGGGCGCGGTCTTGTCCATGAAGTTGGCCAGGTCCGGGCCCTGCACGCGCTCCTTGGCGTACTCCAGCGCGTTGAGGTAGCCGGTGGAGAGGGTGGCGATGGCCTTCGTGCCGACCATCATCCGGGCGAACTCGATGATCATGAACATCTGGCGGATGCCGTCGTGCTTGTCACCGATCAGCCAGCCCTTGGCGGGGTGCTGGTCGCCGAAGGTCATCTCGCACGTGTTGGAGGCCTTGAGGCCCATCTTGTGCTCGACGTTCGTGGCGTAGACGCCGTTGCGCTCGCCCAGCTCGCCGGTCTCCCAGTCGAAGTGGAACTTCGGGACGAGGAAGAGGGACAGGCCCTTGGTGCCGGGGCCGTGGCCCTCGGGACGCGCGAGGACGTAGTGGAGGATGTTCTCCTCCATGTCGTGCTCGCCGGAGGTGATGAAGCGCTTGACGCCCTCGATGTGCCAGGAGCCGTCGGCCTGCTGTATCGCCTTGGTGCGGCCGGCGCCCACGTCCGAGCCGGCGTCCGGCTCGGTGAGGACCATGGTGGAGCCCCAGCGCTTCTCGACGGCGATCTGGGCGACCTTCTTCTGCGCCTCGTTGCCCTCTTCGAAGAGGATGCCGGCGAACGCCGGGCCGGAGGAGTACATCCAGATGGCCGGGTTCGAGCCGAGCAGCAGCTCCGCGTAGGCCCAGATGAGGGAGCGGGGCGAGGTGGTGCCGCCGATCTCCTCGGGCAGGCCCAGGCGCCAGTACTCCGACTCCATGAAGGCTTCGTAGCTCTTCTTGAAGGAGGCCGGGACGGGCGCGGTGTTGGTGGCCGGGTCGAAGACCGGCGGGTTGCGGTCGGCGTCCTCGAAGGAGGCGGCCAGCTCGTTCTCGGCGAGGCGGGTCAGCTCGGAAAGGACGCTCTTGGCGGTCTCGGTGTCCATCTCCTCGAACGGACCGGTGCCGTACAGCTTGTCGCGGCCGAGCACCTCGAAGAGGTTGAACTCGATGTCGCGGAGATTCGACTTGTAGTGCCCCATGGCGACGGCTCCGTTAAGGCTCGGGGAGACAGGTTCCTCGTACGTACCAACTGGTAACAACATGATGCTACCCGTGGGTAATAAGAATCAACCCTTGCTCGACGACTGTGACCAGCATCAAGCCAGAAACGCTCGAGGGCTGCCGGAAGCCCTGGCCGGAATGGGTGTCCTGGGGCCCGCGGCCGCTCGGTAGGCTTTGGCCCATGTACGGCTACGACCAGAACGTGAGCGCGGGGCAGCAGCAGTACGCCGCCCCGCAGCAGATGGCCGGCGGATACGGCGAGCAGCCGCTGTACCCCGAGCCCTCGCCGCCGTCGCTCGCCGACGCGGTGCGGGCCTTCACGACCGGGTCGCTGTCCGCCGAGGACTTCCAGCAGATCTTCGCCTCCTCGAAGGTCTACTGCCCGCGTGGCGAGACCCCGGGCTTCCTGGCGCTGCACAACACGCAGCAGCCGGTGATCCCCATGTTCACCACGCTCAAGGAGCTGCGCCGGTACGCCGGCAAGGAGTCCAAGTACTTCGTGATCACCGGCGCCGAGGTGATCGACCTGCTGCCGACCGGCTACGGCTTCGTCCTCGACATGGAGGGCGACCACCGGATGGTCTTCGACGCGAAGGCGGTCGAACAGATGGTCGACTTCGCGATGCGCCGCATGTACGGCTAGTGCTCGCGGGACCCGGCTGAGGGGGCGGGCGGGCGGTTTTCGGCCGCCGGCGCGGGCGCCTGGGCCGGGAGCTGCCGGGCCGGGCCGCCGCCCGGGCCCGGGGGCCGCGGGGGCCGCGGGAGCCACCGAGGCCGTCTGTCCGCGCGAGTACGCCTGCATCCACCGCGGCGCCACGGCCAGATCTTCCACTCGTCGGTCTGGCTGTTCACGGCCGCCGGAACACCAACGGCACCGACTGTGACTTCGCGGTCCGGCCCGGCCATCCCGCGGTGGTCGGCATGACTGCCTTCCGGTCGGTCTCGATCGAGCCGTAGGCGCCCGTGCACCGACGCTCAGGCCCCGGGGGAATTCCCCCGGGGCCCTCTCTGTTCTGTGGGGTGTGGCCGAAAGTTCGAGTTTCAACTAAACTCGACGCAGAAGGAGGTTCCGACCATGCCTGCAGTGACAGTGGAGAACCCGTTGACGCTCCCCCGCGTCGCCGAGCCCGCCCAGGAGACCGCCGCCCGCAAGGTGCTGGCCGTCACGACCGCTCCCGGGGGCTTCGAGGGCGAGGGGTTCCCGGTGCGCCGCGCGTTCGCCGGGATCAACTACCAGTACCTCGACCCGTTCATCATGATGGACCAGATGGGTGAGGTGGAGTACGCCCCGGGCGAGCCCAAGGGCACCCCCTGGCACCCCCACCGCGGCTTCGAGACCGTCACGTACCTGATCGACGGAACCTTCGTCCACCAGGACAGCAACGGCGGCGGCGGAGTCATCAACGGCGGCGACACCCAGTGGATGACCGCCGGTTCGGGCCTCCTGCACATCGAGGCCCCGCCGGAGTCCCTCGTGGTGTCCGGCGGGCTCTTCCACGGCCTCCAGCTGTGGGTGAACCTCCCTGCCTCCGACAAGATGATGCCCCCGCGCTACCAGGACATCGGCCGCGGCCAGGTACAGCTGCTGAGCACGCCGGACGGCGGCGCCCTGCTCCGCGTGATCGCCGGTGAGCTGGACGGCCACGAGGGCCCGGGCATCACCCACACCCCGATCACGATGGTCCACGCGACCATCACGCCGGGCGCGCGGATCACCCTGCCGTGGCGCGAGGACTTCAACGCCCTCGCGTACGTCATGGCCGGGCGCGGCTCGGTCGGCGAGGACCGGCGGCCCGTCCAGACCGGGCAGACCGCGGTCTTCGGCGAGGGCGGCTCGCTGACCATCCGGGCGGACGAGGCCCAGGACTCCAACGCCCCGGACCTGGAGATCGTCCTGCTCGGCGGGCGCCCGATCCGGGAACCGATGGCGCACTACGGTCCGTTCGTCATGAACAGCAAGCACGAGCTCCAGCAGGCCTTCGACGACTTCCAGGCCGGCCGGCTCGGGACCATCCCGACCACCGCCCGCACGAAGTAGCAGCAGGCCGCAAGGAGCACTAGTCCCGCACGGGCCCGGACGCCTCAGTGGCGTACCGGGCCCGCAGCTCCGAGAGGACCCCGAAGGCGGCCGCCGTCAGCGGCACGGCGAGCAGCATCCCGAGGATCCCGGCGACGCTCGCCCCGGCGGTGATGGCGAGCATGACCACGGCCGGGTGCATCTGCACGGTCCGGCTCTGGATCATGGGCTGGAGCACGTGCCCCTCCAGCACCTGTACGGCGAGCACCACGCCCAGCGCCCACAGCCCGATGACCCACCCCCGGTCGGCGAAGGCGACGAGCACCGCCACGGCCCCGGAGATGAAGGCGCCGAGGTACGGGATGTAGGCGCCGACGAACACCAGCGCGCCGAGCCCCGCCGCCCCGGGTACGCGCAGCACCAGCAGCCCCACCGTGATGCAGACGGCGTCGATCGCGGCGATGAAGGTGGTTCCGCGCATGAACCCCTCGACGGCATCGAAGGCGCGTCGGGCCATGGCTTCGACGGTGTCCCCGGTGGCGCGCGGCGCGAGCGAGCGCAGGGTGCCGGCCACGCGGTCGGAGTCGCGGAGGAAGAAGAAGATCAGCAGCAGCGCGAGGATGGTGGTGGCGATCATCTCGCCGACGACGCTGATGCCGGTGATGACCCCGGAGGCGGCCGTGCCGCCGAACTTGGCGAGCAGGTCCTTGGCATTGGCGGCCAGGTCCTGGAGCGAGGTCCCGGTGGCCCCGAAGTGTTCGGTGAGGTCCTGGCCGGCCCGCTTGAGGGAGCCGGCGATCTCGTCCCCGGTGCTGATCAGCGCGTGTACGACGACGTACGAGGCCCCGCCGACGACCGCGATCACGGCGAGGCAGGTGAGCCCGGCGGCGAGGGAGCGGTTCAGCCTCATCCGCACGAGGCGGCGGTGCAGCGGCCCGAGGAGCGCCGTCCCGAGCAGGGCGAGCAGCACGGGTGTGACGGCGGTCTTGAAGACGATGCACAGCCACACGGCCACCGCTGCCACGCCGGTGACCAAGAGCGCGACGGCGCACCAGGCGGCGAGCCGCCGTACGGGCTCGGGAAGCAGGGGGTTCGGCGAAGGCGGGGGAGTCGACACCGCGATATCCAACCACGGTGGCGGCGGCCCGCCCGGGGCTCAGACCAGCGGGTCGGCGTCCAGGCCGGCGTCCAGGACGGCGTCGGCGGCGGGGCCGGGGCCCGGGTCGGCGTCGGGCTGCGCGGACCGCTCGTGGAGCTCGAACCAGATCGACTTGCCCTCGCCGCGCGGGTCCACGCCCCAGTTGTCGGCGAGCATCTCCATCAGCAGGACGCCCCGCCCGCTGGAGGCCATCTCCCCGGGATGCCGCTTGTGCGGGAGCTCGTCGCTCTTGTCCGCGACCTCGATGCGCAGCCGGCGCCCGCCCAGCTCGCCCACCGCCTCCGCGACCAGCAGCGCGTCCCCGTCGGTGTGCGTCAGTACGTTCGTGACCATCTCGGAGACCATCAGTACGGCCGAGTCCACCTGATCCGGGTCGGACCAGTCGTGCAACAGCTCCCGGATCTGCCGGCGTGCCCCGGCGATCCGCTCCGGCTCGGCCTGGGCCACGGTCAGCATCGTGCGCCGGCTCGGGCGCGCGGGGTGCAGCAGCGGGGCGCCGCAGTCGCGGCCGGCGCCTTCGCGGCACAGCAGGACGACGGCTATGTCGTCCTCGCGGCGGTCGGCGAGCGGGCCGGTGGTGTGGTGCGAGGAGGGCCCGTGCACGGCCTGGACCAGCAGGTCCGCGAGTTTCTCCAGGCTCTCGTCGTCGTGCATGTCGGACTCCAGGATGGCCCGCAGCCGGGCCCAGCCGGTGTCCAGGTCGTGCCCACCGGTCTCGATGAGCCCGTCGGTGCACAGCATCATCGTCTCGCCGGGCTCCAGCGTGAACCGGGTGGTCGGGTAGTCGGTGTCGGGGACGATGCCGAGCGGAAGGCCCCCGGCGGTCGGGCGCATCAGGACGGTGCCGTCCGTCATCCGGATCGCCGGGTCGGGGTGCCCGGCCCGGGCCACCTCCAGCAGCCCCGTCTCCGGGTCGCACTCCACGTACAGGCAGGTCGCGAAACGCGGGCTCGGGAAGTCGGGGTCCTCGCCGGAATCCGATTCCTGCGAGGAGCACAGCCCGGCCAGGAAACGGGAGGCGCGCGAGAGCACCGCGTCGGGGCGGTGGCCTTCCGAGGCGTACGCGCGCACCGCGATCCGCAGCTGGCCCATCAGTCCGGCGGCCCGTACGTCGTGCCCCTGGACGTCCCCGATGACCAGGGCGAACCGCCCCGAGGGCAGCGGGATCATGTCGTACCAGTCGCCGCCGACCTGGAGCCCGCCGCCGGTCGGGACGTACCGGGCGGCCAGCTGCATGCCCGGGATCTCCGGTCCGAGCTGCGGCATCATCGACCGTTGGAGGCCGGTGGTGAGTTCCCGCTCGGATTCGGCCACGCCGGCGCGCTGGAGCGCCTGGGCGAGCATCCGGGCCACCGTCGTCAGGACGGAGCGTTCGTCGGGGGAGAAGGACACCGGGTGCTTGAACGCGGCCATCCAGGCGCCCATGGTCCGCCCCGCCACGATCAGCGGGAGGAACGCCCAGGAGGCCCGGTCGAAGCGCTGGGCGAGCGGCCAGGTGGCGGGGAAGCGCCGTTTGTAGTCCTCGGGAGTGGGCAGGTAGATGGCCCGTCCGGTGCGCACCACCTCGGCGGCCGGGTAGTCCGTCTCCAGCCGCATGTCCGCGAAGGGACCCTCGTCCCCGGAGTCGTGACCGTGGTGCCCGATGATCGACAGCCGGTCGCCGGCCATGCCGAAGACGGCCAGCCCGTCGGGGCTGAACCCGGGCATGGACAGGGACGCGGCGACCCGCAGCACCTCCGCCGTGGAGCGGGCCTCGGCCAGCGCGCGCCCCGCGTCCAGCAGGAAGGCCTCGCGGGAGCGCCTCCAGTCGCCGGTGATGGGGGTGTGCACCGCCGTGGTGCCCGGCTGGGGCTCGGCGATCTCCTGGATGGTGCCGATCAGCTCGTAGTCGATGTGGCCGTCCGGGCTGCGGTTCTCCAGGGGCTTCGAGCGGCTGCGTACGGTGCGCAGCACGCGCCCGTCCTCGTCCATGATCCGCAGGCGGGCCTCGGCGAGGGTGTCCTCGGCCACCGCCAGGTTCACGATGCCGTTGATCTCGTTCCAGTCCACCGGGTGGAAGCGCGAGCGCACGGCCACCTCGGGCAGGACCACGGGCTCGGCGGGCAGGCCGAGGAGCCGGGCGGCCTCGCCGTCGAGGGTGACCGTCCCGGAGGCGTTGTCCCATCTCCACAGGCCGGTCGCGATGGCGGCCAGGACATCCTCGGTGCGCACCCGGTCATCTTTACAGGTCATACGCCTGAGGTGCCTGTTCACCGCCCCCGCCGGGCGCGCCCGCGCGGTGCCCCGCCCGGACGGTAACCTTGGGACGGTTGAATCCACCTTGGTATCGCGAAGAACTGGATGACTGATGCATCGGTACAGGTCCCACACGTGCGGCGAGCTCCGAGCCTCCGACGTCGCCGCCGACGTCCGGCTGAGCGGCTGGCTGCACAATCGTCGAGACCTGGGCGGCATCCTCTTCATCGACCTCCGTGACCACTACGGCATCACGCAGCTCGTCGCCCGTCCCGGCACCGCCGCGAACGAGGCACTGAGCAGCGTCACCAAGGAGACCGTCGTCCGCATCGACGGCAAGGTCGTCTCCCGCGGCGCCGACAACGTCAACCCGGAGCTGGCCACCGGCGAGATCGAGGTCGAGGTCTCCGCGGTCGAGGTGCTCGGCGCGGCCGCCCCGCTGCCCTTCACGATCAACACCGACGACGGTGTGAACGAGGAGCGGCGCCTGGAGTACCGCTTCCTCGACCTGCGCCGCGAGCGCATGCACCGCAACATCATGCTGCGCTCGGCCGTCATCGCCGCGATCCGCCACAAGATGGTGGCCCTCGGCTTCAACGAGATGGCGACCCCGATCCTCACCGCGACCTCCCCCGAGGGCGCCCGTGACTTCGTCGTCCCGTCCCGCCTGAACCCGGGCAAGTTCTACGCCCTGCCGCAGGCGCCGCAGCAGTTCAAGCAGCTGCTGATGATCTCCGGCTTCGACCGCTACTTCCAGATCGCGCCCTGCTTCCGCGACGAGGACGCCCGCGCCGACCGCTCGCCGGGCGAGTTCTACCAGCTCGACGTCGAGATGTCCTTCGTCGAGCAGGAGGACGTCTTCCAGCCGATCGAGCGCCTGATGACCGAGCTCTTCACCGAGTTCGGCGGCGGCCGCGAGGTCACCTCCCCCTTCCCGCGGATCCCGTTCCGCGAGTCGATGCTGAAGTACGGCAACGACAAGCCCGACCTGCGCGCCAAGCTGGAGCTCGTCGACATCACCGACGTGTTCGAGGGCTCGGAGTTCAAGGCCTTCGCCGGCAAGCACGTGCGCGCGCTGGCCGTCCCGGACACCGCCGCGCAGCCGCGCAAGTTCTTCGACGGACTCGGCGAGTACGCGATCTCGCTGGGCGCCAAGGGCCTGGCCTGGGTCCGCGTGGGCGAGGACGGCGCGCTGACCGGCCCGATCGCCAAGTTCCTCACCGCGGAGAACGTCAAGGTCCTCACCGAGCGGCTGGGCCTGGCGGCCGGGCACGCGGTGTTCTTCGGCGCGGGCGAGTTCGACGAGGTCTCCAAGATCATGTCGGGCGTGCGTGTCGAGGCCGCCAAGCGCGCGGGCCAGTTCGAGGAGAACGTCTTCCGCTTCTGCTGGATCGTCGACTTCCCGATGTACGAGAAGGACGAGGAGACGGGCAAGATCGACTTCTCCCACAACCCCTTCTCCATGCCGCAGGGCGGCATGAAGGACCTGGAGGAGAAGGACCCGCTCGACATCCTGGCGTGGCAGTACGACATCGTCTGCAACGGCATCGAGCTGTCCTCCGGCGCGATCCGCAACCACGAGCCCGAGGTCATGCTGAAGGCCTTCGAGATCGCCGGCTACGAGGCCGAGACCGTCGAGCGGGAGTTCGCCGGCATGCTGCGCGCCTTCCGCCTCGGCGCCCCGCCGCACGGTGGCATCGCCCCGGGCGTCGACCGCATCGTGATGCTGCTGGCCGACGAGCCGAACATCCGCGAGACCATCGCCTTCCCGCTGAACGGCAACGCGCAGGACCTGATGATGGGCGCGCCGACGGTGCTGGAGGAGTCCCGCCTGCGCGAGCTGAACATCGCGCTGCGCAAGCCGGTGGAGGCGAAGGCGGCCGATGCCAAGCCGATCGCGGAGGCCGTCCACCCGGACGCTGCGCGGTAGTCACGGGCGCAGTCGTAGTCGCAGGAGCATGAGGAAGGGCCCGGGATCGAGGAGGATCCCGGGCCCTTCCTGGTCTCTGGACTAGAACCGCTCCAGGATGCCCTTGAGGAGGGCGGCGGAGGTCAGCTCACGGGGGGCCGGGCCGGCGTGGAAGAAGCCGGCGTTCTCGGCGTCCAGCTTGCGCAGGAAGTCGAAGGTTTTGGCGTCGTGGTCGCCGAACGCGACGAACTGCCAGTGGATCCCGGGAGCGGTGGCGGCTGCCTCCGCCAGGGCGGCCTTGGCCGGCTGGCGGTTGTCGGGGGCGCCGTCGGTCTGGAAGACCACGAGGGCCGGGCCCTCGCCGCCGTCCTTCTGGTAGCGCTCGACGACGGCCTCCACGGCCACGTGGTAGCTGGTGCGGCCCATCCGGCCGAGCTCGGCGTGGCGGGCCTCGACCCAGGCCTCGTCGTGGCCGTCGAGGGTCAGTTCGGCGGTGCCGTCCACGTCCGTGGAGAAGAAGACCGTGTGCACGGTGGCGTCTTCGTCGAGGTGCGCGGCCAGGGCGAGGGCGTGGTCGGCGAGGTGCTGGGCGCTGCCGTCCTTGTAGAACGGGCGCATCGACCCGGACCGGTCGAGCACGAGGTACACCTTGGCCCGCGCCCCGGCCTTGCCCTTCCCCCGGAGCACTTGCCCCGCGGCCTTGTACGCCGCGGCCACCCCGGCCGCCCGCCGCCGCACCACAGCCGCGGCCACAGCGGGCCCCTCGGCCTCGGCCTCGGCCTCCGGCGCGGGTTCAGCGGCAGCCGCGACCGGCTCGGCCTCCGGCTCGGTGGTGGCAGCAATGGGCTCTGCCTCCGGCGTGACCGGCTCGGCTTCGGCGGCCGGTTCGGCCTCCGGCTCGGCGGCGGCAGCCACGGGCTCCGCCACTGGCGTGACCGGCTCGGCCACGGCTTCGGGCTCCGGCTCGGCAGCGGCAGCTACGGGCTCGGCCACGGCTTCGGGCTCCGGCTCGACGGCGGCTACGGGCTCCGCCTCCGGCGCGACCGTTTCGGCTTCGGCTTCGGCGGCAGCCGCGACGGGCTCGGCCTCGGCCTCAGCTTCAGCTTCGGCTTCCGGCTCGACGGCGGCTACGGGCTCCGCCTCCGGCGCGACCGTTTCGGCTTCGGCTTCGGCGGCAGCCGCGACGGGCTCCGCCTCGGCCTCGGCCTCAGCTTCGGCTTCCGGCTCGGCGGCAGCCACGGGCTCGGCGGCGGCGACGGGCTCCGCTTCCGGCGCGACGGGCTCGGTTTCGGGCTCGGGCTCGGGCTCAGCGGCGGCAGCCACCGGCTCGGCGGGGGCCGGGGTGGGGTCCGGGTGAACCGCCGGAGGCACCGGTGCTCGGCGGGCTTCCGGGACCGTGGGGTCCGGAGCCGGCGCCGTGGCCGTCAGCAGTGTGCCCGGCTCGCGGTCCCGCGGGGCGGACTGCGGCGGAACGGTCGGATTGTCGAAGGAGGCCGCCACCAGCTCGGCCGCCACGTCCAGGGGGGTGCGTTCCGCCTGGCTCGGAAGGGCCGCCGAAGGGGCGTCCGTCGAGTCCGGAACCGGCTCCGAAGCCCGTCCGAACACCTTGCGCAACAAGCTCCGAATACCCATGGGCCAGGCCTTTCGCATGAGTGCGTGCGTCATTTGTCCGTGCTGCGCGGTAGATCCCTGCCCAGAGTGGACACGTAAGGTTATCGGCCCCTTGGCTGGAACTTCGGCAGGGGCGCCTTTCGTGGCGCCCACGGCCCAAAGAGACCCGCCGCGCCACCGAACTGCCGCTCCGACGTGCCGGGTTCACCGGCCGTTCATCCAGCCGCCGCCGCTTCGGCGCAACCCGCGCCTAGCGTCACGGCTGGATTCGACCGACACGTTGTCGGGGACCGTGCATCTACGGAGGACACTCGTGCGCAAGCTCCTGCCGCTCATCGGCAACCCGCATGGGGGCGGCCGTTCCGCCCTCACCTGCCGCTACCGCTGCGGCAACGCATGCTTCCACGAGGTGCCGAACACCAGCGACAACGAGTACGTCGGCGACGTCATAGCCCGCGCCTACTCCCGCCGCTCGATGCTGCGCTCCGCCGCCGTCGTGACGGTCGCCACCGCCGCCGGCAGCGCCGTGGCCCTCGGCGGCAACGGCTCCTCCGCCCACGCGACCCCCACCGCCGACGCCCAGGGCGCCTCCGCCCAGGCGAACGCCGAGGGCGCCCGCGGCCTGCGCTTCAAGGCCGTCGCGCCGAACACCAATGACCAGGTCACCGTCCCCGAGGGCCACGAGCAGAACGTGGTCATCCGCTGGGGCGAGCCGATCGTCAAGGGCGCCCCGGGCTTCAACCCCGACAAGCAGACCGCTGCCGCCCAGGCCGGTCAGTTCGGCTACAACAACGACTTCCTGAGCCTTCTCCCGCTCGGCGGCGACTACGAGCGCCAGCAGCTGCTTGTGGCCAACCACGAGTACACCGACGAGAACCTCATGTTCAAGGGCTACGACCCGGCGAACCCCACCCGCGAGCAGGTCGAGATCGCCTGGGCCGCGCACGGCCTCGGCATCGTCGTGGTGCAGGAGGACCACCGCTCGGGCAAGCTGACCGCCGTCACCCGCCACCAGCTCAACCGCCGTCTCACCGCGACCAGCGTGTTCAAGCTGACCGGCCCGGCCGCCGGCAGCCCGCTGCTGAAGACCTCCGTCGACGCCACCGGCACCAAGGTGCTCGGCACGCTCAACAACTGCTCCGGCGGCACCACCCCGTGGGGCACCACCCTCCACGGCGAGGAGAACTTCAACCAGTACTTCGCCAACGCCGGCAAGGTCACCGACCCGGCCGAGGCCGCCCGCCTCAAGCGCTACGGCGTGACCACCGGCGAGACCGAGCGCAAGTGGGAGCGGTTCGACAAGCGCTTCGACTGCACGCAGGAGCCCAACGAGTCGCACCGCTTCGGCTGGGTCGTCGAGCTCGACCCGTACGACCCGAACTCCACCCCCCGCAAGCGCACCGCGCTCGGCCGCTTCAAGCACGAGGGCGCCCAGCCCCGCCTGACCGAGGACGGCCGCCCCGTCGTCTACATGGGCGACGACGAGCGCTTCGACTACTTCTACAAGTTCGTCTCGTCGAAGCAGATGAAGAAGGGCAACTCGCGCGCGGCCAAGGAGCACAACCTCACGCTGCTCGACGAGGGCACCCTCTACGTCGCCAAGCTCAGCGGTGACTCCCCGGCCGCCGAGTTCGACGGCTCCGGCAAGCTCCCCTCCGACGGCGAGTTCGACGGCTCCGGTGTCTGGATCAAGCTCGCCACCGCCACGGCCTCCGGCAGCGTCTCGCACGTCGAGGGCATGACCGCCGACGAGGTGTTCGTCTTCACGCGCCAGGCCGGTGACAAGGTCGGCGCCACCAAGATGGACCGCCCCGAGGACATCGAGCCTTCCCCGCGCACCGGCCGGGTCTTCGTCGTACTGACCAACAACACCGACCGCGGCAAGGCCGGCAAGGCCGGTGCGGACGAGGCCAACCCGCGCAACCTGAACAAGCACGGCCAGATCCTGGAGCTCGCCGAGAACTTCGACGACCCGGCCGGTGACGGCTTCGCCTGGCGCCTCTTCCTGGTCGCCGGTGACCCGAACGACCCGGCCACCTACTTCGCGGGCTTCCCGAAGGACAAGGTCAGCCCGATCTCCTGCCCCGACAACGTCACCTTCGACCCGCACGGCAATCTGTGGATCTCCACGGACGGCAACCAGCTCGGTTCGCACGACGGCCTGTTCGGCGTCGCGACCGCCGGGGACCGCCGCGGTGAGCTGAAGCAGTTCCTGACCGTCCCGCGCGGCGCCGAGACCTGTGGCCCGCTGGTCCAGGACAAGCGCGTCCTGGTCTCCGTCCAGCACCCGGGCGAGATCGACGGCGCGTCCGTCGAGAAGCCGCAGTCGGTGTGGCCCGACGGCCCCGGCAAGATCGTGCGTCCGGCGGTCGTGTCCGTCTGGCGCAAGGACGGCAAGAACATCGGCCTCTGATCCGGCCGAGGAGCACGCTCGGTTGACCGGGCCCGACCCGGCCAACCGGGCTGTTTCACGTGAAACATCGGCTCGGGCCCGGTCAACTGCCCTCCGGCAGGCGTCCGACGGGCAGCCGGAGGGTGGTCACCGCGCCCCCGTCGGGGGCGTTGGAGAAGCCGATCGCGATCTCCAGTACCGCCGCCTGGCCGACCGCGATCGTCAGGCCGAGCCCGTGGCCGCGCCCGCGTCCGGGATCCCCGGTACGGAAGCGCCGGGGTCCCTGCTCGATCAGCTCGGGCGGGTAGCCGGGTCCGTGGTCGCGCACGGTCACCACCGGGCCCGTCACGCTCACCTCGATCGGCGGCTGCCCGTGCTTGTGGGCGTTGACCAGTAGGTTGGCCAGGATCCGGTCCAGCCGTCGCCGGTCGGTGAGCACCACCGCGTCGCGGACCACCCGTACCGCGGCGGCCAGCCGGGTGCCCGCCACGGCGCGCTCGACCGCCCGGCCGAGCTCCACTCGGCTCAGGTCGGCCCGTTCGACGCCCGAGTCCAGCCGGGAGATCTCCAGCAGGTCCTCGGTGAGCAGGTGCAGGGCCTTCAGCCGGTCGTTGATCATCTCCTTGGGGCGGCCCTCGGGCAGCAGGGCCGCCGCGGCCAGGGACCCCGTGAGCGGGGTGCGCAGCTCGTGCGCGACATCGGCCGTGAACCGCTTCTCCGCCTCCAGCCGGCCCTGGAGCGATGCGGCCATGGAATCCAGTGCCTGCGCCACGTCCCGCACCTCGTCGCGGGAGCGGGCCGGGCGGCGGTCGTCCTCGTCCGCCGGGAAGCCGACCCGGGCGTCCAGGTCCCCGGCGCTGATCCGGCGCGCCACGGCGGCCGCGGTCCGCAGGCGGCGACTGATCCGGTTGGCCAGGAAGAGGCCGGCCAGCGCCACCACTCCGGCGGCGAGCACCGAGGAGGCGAGGATCGCGGTGTCCATGTCGCGCAGCCGGGCGCGGGTGTTCTCGTACGGGAGCCAGACGGCGAGGGACCGGTGGTCGGCGGGGCCGGCCGCCCACATGACGGGCTTGCCGGCGTGCGTGCCGACCATGCTGCCGGTCAGCCCGCGGGCGACCAGGTCCCGCAGCGGCCCGGGCAGTTCGGGGGAGTCCATGGCGACGTTCACATCGCCGTGCGCGGTGCCGTACTGGTAGTGCCCGAGGGCGTGGTCGAGGTCGCGGTCCACGTCTTTCCGCACCTCGCCGACGATCTGCCGGGCGACCACGTTGTGCACGAGGATCCCCAGGGCCGCCGCGACGGCGCAGCACACGGCCGTGGTGGTCAGGGCGATCTTCCAGCGCAGACTGCTCGTCACCCGCATCGGCCGCCGCCTCCTCAGGCCGCGTTCGGGGGGCAGGGGGTGGAGCTGTTCTTGGTCCCGGAGCATGCGTCGAGGGTGAGCTGGGAGAGGTTCATGATCCCGGCGTCCGGATCCCACACGTAGTCGGAGACGGCGACGTACTTCGGGTTCGACGCCGGCTCGCGGACGGCCAGGTGCTCGGCGGCCACCTCGACGCCCTCCAGTACCGCGCGGCGGGACAGGATCCGGGCGATCGTCCCGTCGTCCCGGACGGTGTAGACGCGCAGTTCGCTCAGGCGGCCGTCGATGTCGAGGGCGGTGATCAGTTCGTCCTTGCCGTCGCCGGTGACGTCGTACAGGACCGCGGGGCGCACCGGGCAGTCCGGGCCGCCGTCCACAGCCTGTGTACAGAGTGCGATGCGCTGGATGGCGCGGGGGTCCACGAGCCGCCCGGTGCCGCCGTCCTGGGCGGTGGCGGCGGTGACGTCGGCGCGTACGACGGCCACGGCGTCGACGCCCCGCATGCTCAGGTCCGCGACCTTGGGCAGACCGGGGACGGCGGCGGCCGTCTCCGGCTGCTGCTCCGGGTCGGGCGGGTCGGGCCGGATGTTCGTCCACAGGCTCTGCGGGGCGTGCACGGTTCCGAGGTCTCCGTCGCTGCGCAGCCCTTCCACGTCCGCGCATCCGGCCGTGGCCGCCGAGGCCGCCGTGGCCGCCAGGAGGGCGGCGAGGCCGGGCAGGAGGCGGGAGCTGGGCATGTACCGATGCTCCCCCGCCGGTCGGCCTCCGGCCCGGGAGCGGGGCCGTGCGGGTGACGGTGCCCCGCCGCCCCGGGGCTCCGCCCGGCCCCGGTCACAGACCTGGGGCTCCGCCCCGGGCCCCGCGCGTCAAACGCCGGCGAGGCTGAATAGGCCGGCTCCGGGCCCGTCGGCGTGGGGTCCGGGCCTGCGCCGCAGCCCTGGGGGCAGGGGCGCGGGTCTTCGTCACACGCCCGGATGGGCGATGGCGCGGGCCGCTGCCACTTCTTGGCGGACCGGCGCCAGGACGCTCGACTCGTTGCCCTCCCCCGGTGCGTCGACCCGTACCGGGATCGGGCTGCTGCGCACCCCGTCGGCCAGGGCGCGCAGCTGTCGCGTGACCGTGTCGACCTCGCCCGGTGCGGGCGCCTCGGCCCCGTGGTTGACCCGGACCCGCGCGGCGGTCGTCGCGTCCACGATCCGCTCGACGGCGACGACCAGCGGCCACCACGCGGCGGCCCGCGCCCCCATCGGCGGCGGTTCGGTCAGGGCCCGCTGGAACTCGCTGCGCAGGCTCGACAGGTCCCGGTAGATCCGCCGCCGGGCCTGCAGCCGGGCGGTCCGCGCCGCCCGCAGCCCTGCCTCGGTCTCGGGGTGGCCGCCGAACGCCCGCTCCACGTACCGCGCGGCGTCGTCCACGGCGTCCGCGAGCCGGTCGCCGATGCGGGTGCGCCAGCTCTCGGGCCACAGCAGGTACCCCGCGACCAGGGTGATGGCGCAACCGATCAGGCTGTCCAGCAGCCGGGGCCGGATCAGGTCGAAGCCCTGGTGGTTGAGGAGGTCCGAGAGCAGCAGGATCACCGGGGTGATCGCGGCGGTCTGGAAGGCGTACCCCTTGGCGGAGAAGGCGGGGATCAGCGCGGCGAGCACGACCATCACCGGTACGTCCCACCAGCCGCGCGGTACCTCGGAGAGTACGGCGGCGGCGATGACCAGCCCGCCCGCGGTGCCGAGCGCCCGCAGCACGGCGCGGGAGAAGACGGATCCGAAGTCGGGCTTGAGCACGAAGGTGACGGTGAGGGCGACCCAGTAGGAGCGCTCGATCTCCACCACCGAGACCAGCACCTGCGCCAGCCCGATGCACAGCGCGAGGCGCAGCCCGTACCGCCAGGAGGCCGGGGACAGCATCATGTCGCGCACGGCCCGCCGGGCGCGGATCCGCAGCGCGGCGGGCCGGCCGAGCCGGTCGTCCACGTTGTACGGGTCCGGCTCGGCCAGCAGCACGATGGTCGCCGCGTGCCGCAGGGCCGCGTCGAGGGCCCGCTCGGACGGGACGTGCGGTTCGGGCAGGTCCAGTACGGGAGTGCCCGTGCGGCCCTCTTCGACTCCCGCCGCCAGTTCCCGTACGGCCGCCGGGATCTCGGGCGGCAGCGGTCTGCGGCGCAGGTGGGCGGCGGGAGCGGCCTCGACCAGCGGGATCAGCACGTTGAGCTGGGCCAGCAGCCGCACCAGGGAGGGGCTGCGCCCGTGCACCCGGGCCCGCCGGCCCAGGACGAGGTCGTAGGCCTGGTTCAGGGCGTGGGTGAGCTGCTGACGGCGCTCCTCGTACGCGGGTCCGCCCGCGGCCTCCAGGGTGTCGGCCAGCGCCCGGTAGCCGGCGGCGACGGCGGCCCGCTCCGGCTGCCGCCCGCGCAGCGGCCAGCCCAGCAGGGTCAGCAGGAGGACGAACAGGCCGCCCGCGCTGAGCAGCAGCGGCGCCGTCCACCAGGGCTCGGGCATCGGCAGCCCGGCCCCGACGACGGCGTAGAGCAGGAGCAGCAGCCCGGACACGGAGGCGACCGTGCCGATCGAGGAGATCATCCCGGAGACCAGGGCGATCAGGGTGAGCAGGCCGACGGCGAGCCAGCCGTGCCCGAACACGAGGGTGCCCAGTGCCACGCCGACGGCTCCCAGGAGCTGCGGGACGGCGATGTTGAGGATCCGCATCCGGTAGGCGTCGGCGGTGTCGCCGATGACCCCGGAGAGGGCGCCCATGGACATGAGCGCGCCGTACTCGGGTTCGTCGAGGGCGAAGCCGACGGCGAGCGGGGCGGCCATCGCGATGCCCGCCCGTGCCACGGCCGCCCAGGGGATCGGTGCGGAACTCGGCCGCAGCCCGTGGAGCAGCCAGGAGGGTGGAGCCAGCGGATTGTTCCGGGCCCGCCCGGACGGTATCTGTTCGGTGCTCATTCCGCTTCCGTGCCGCCACTTGCGAATCGGTTCTGCGCCCTTGTGTCTTGTCTGTGTTCGTCTGGGCCGTCCGGGTCGGGTGTTCTCGTCTGCGTCCTTTCTGTCCCTTCCGAGCTTATGGGGTGCGGCGCAGGCGGCCCGTCAGCCAGGCGGCCAACGCGGTGGCCAGTCCGATCGCGAGCACCACCCAGGCGGTGGTGCGCAGGAAGGCGGTGAGCGCGTCGTAGACCGCCTCGGCCGCGGGCCGGTCGACGTCGGCGGGGAGGTCGTCCAGGGTCAGCCGCCGGCACACCCCCACGGCGAGCCCCAACAGGGCCGCCCCGACGGCCAGTCCGAGCCCGGTGGCGATCACGGCGCGGCGCCGGTGGACCGCGAGCGCGATGGCGGCCGCGGCCAGCACCAGGGTCAGGACGGGGAGCCAGATGCCGGCGATCTGCAGCATGCGGAAGCCCTTCCGGAGCGCGCCGAGATTGTCGTACTCCATGACCTTCACCGAGATGTGGGTCACGGGGATGCGGTCGGCAAGAGGTACCCCGTCCTCGACGAGCACCCCTTTGACCTGCTCGATCACGGGTGCGAGGTCGATGGTGACGGCGTCCCCGTGGCCGGTGGTGAGGGCTTGCAGGAAGGCGGCGTGCGCGGCGCGGTTCGCGGCGTCCCAGGCGGTCCGGTAGGCGGGGGTGCCGACGAAGGAGTGCAGGGCCTCGCCGAGCAGGGCGTCGACACCGCCCTGGAAGGGGCCGGCGTCGATCTGCCCGGACAGGCCGCGGGCCGCCTGGGTGACGACGACCCCCTGCACGGCCGGGTTCCCGGCGAGCGGTGACATGGCGGCCGTGTACCGGTCGGCGCTGCCCAGCTCGTGGTCGGCCCAGTACGCGACGGCGCTCGCGGGCACGAGGAGGGCCACGAGCCCGATGAGTACCGCCGAGAGAAAGGTGCGCACGTCACCAGGGAAAGCCGGTCGGCGGCCCGATGCGCGCGTTGCTGCTGCGGGCGGGTGGTGTGTCGGCTCTTGCGGCCCAGTAATCTGGACATCTAGTATCCAGATTATGAAGATGAGCGAAGGCGTGGAGTGGGCGCTGCACAGCTGCGTCAATCTGGCCTGGAGCGGGCCCGGGCGGGCCGTCTCGGCGGCGCGGCTGGCCGCGTGGCACGACCTGCCCGCCACCTACCTCAACAAGCAGCTCCAGGCGCTGGCCCGGGCGGGGATCCTCACCTCCACCCCCGGGCCGCGGGGCGGCTTCCGGCTGGCCCGCCCGCTGTCCGCCATCACGCTCATGGACGTGGTCGCCGCCATCGAGGGGACGGAGGAGGCCTTCCGGTGCGCGGAGATCCGCCGCCAGGGCCCCGGCGCGGGGCCCGCCGCCGCGAACCCCGCCGACTCCGCCGCTGCCGACTCCGCCGACTCCGCCGACTCCGCCGACTCCGCCGACTGCGCCATCGCGCATGCCATGGCCCGGGCCGGTCTGGCCTGGCGCCGCGCCCTCGCCGAGCAGGACCTCGACGGGATCCGGCGGCAGGCCGAGCGGCAGGCCCCCGAGGCCCCGGCCCGGCTCCGCGCCTGGCTGGAGGCGCGGTGACGGCCGACCCGCCCACCGGCACCCACATCACCGACCGAGGAGCCAGACGATGACGCGCAGCATCACCAACCCGGCAGGACTCCACGACCCCACCGGCTACGGCTACGGCCACGTCGTCTCCGCGCCCGGCGAGCAGGTCTTCGTAGCCGGCCAGTACGGCAGCGACGAGAGCGGCCACGTCGTCTCCGAGGACTTCGCGGACCAGGTCGAGCAGGCCTTCGCCAACCTCCGCACCGCCCTGGCCGCCGTCGGCCTCGGTCCCGCCGACGTCGTCCGCATCGGGACGTACATCGTCGGGCACGACGAACGGAAACTGGAGATCCTCCTGGAGCACCTGCACGCCACCTGGGGCACCGAACTGCCCGCCCAGACCTTGATCGGCGTGGCCGCGCTGGCCCTGCCGGGCATGTTGTTCGAGGTGGACGCGGTGGCCGTACGCGGGGCCTGAGGCTTGATCCACTTGCCGGTCGGGGGTAGCGGGTGTGCCCTGAATGGTGGAAGAGAGGAGCCCGTCATGGCACATGCGGCACCCACCGCCCCCAGGCGGCACCGGCAGATGGCGGACACGACCCACCTGAGCAAGAGCGAGATGGCGCTCCCCCTGCTCCTCGGACTCGTCTACGGCGTCTACGCCGCCTTCATGAAGCGCCAGACGGGCCCGGTCGACGCGGGCAACGTCTTCTACGGAATCCTGTGCGGCGCGCTCTTCGCCGCCTGCCTCATCGCCCTGGCCCGCATCGGGCCCAGGCTGAAGCGCGAGCTGCACGCCGCGGCGTACGGAGCCTTCGCCGGGATCGCCTTCGGCTACCTCTACAGCCTCACCGACCACAGCGTGCTGCGCTCCGTCGGCATCGCCCTCGCGGTCGCGGCGGGTGTCGGCCTGGCGGCCTTCTACCGCTATTACACGCGGGAGGATTAGGGGAGGGCCAGGGGAAGGACCAGCGGACCAGCCCGTACTTTCGGCCCGGTCACCCCGTACGAAAGCCTGAGGCGGGCGGGTGCCCGCACGGCCGAGACTGATGGCGGCGCCGGTTCCCGTGCCCGTGGTCGAACCTCACGTGACCACTCTCCGTTGCGAGGCGCGGGAACCGGTGCCTCCCCATGTCCGGGGGCGGCGGCTACGCGGCCGAGTCGGCCGCGGGGGAGGTCGCCGGCGGTTCGCCCTCGGATTCGACGGCCACGGCGGTGGCGGTGGCGCTCTCGGCGGGCTGCCGGACCGGTGCGGGCGGTGAGAAGCGGGCCGCCTCCGCGCGGAGCATGGCGTTCAGGGCGGCGTAGGGGTCGATGGGCATGGCGGAACCTCACGGGTGTTCGGGGGGTGTGGGGGATGCTGCTGCCAGGGCGTGTTCACAGGCCCCATCGCTCAGCAGCGCAGCACCACACTCCGCGTCGTCCGCGGGGACGCCGCCGGCGCGGCCGTCCCCGTCCCGTACGGGCCCGCGCACCGGGCCCCGCCCGGCTCCCGGCCGGGATGTTTCACGTGAAACACCGGCCGCTGCGGGCGTCGTACGCCCGGGGTCCCGCGTACGGCCGGTCGTGCGGCGATACGGACCTCGGGGTCCCCGGCCGGATCGGACGGGCCCTCGGTGGGCTCGGCGGGCGCCGAGTGCGCGGGGCGGGACTCGATTCCCGCCGAGGCCGCGATCGCTGCGGCCGGACCGGCGCCGAAGGCGCACAGCAGCACGACGCAGGCCACCGTCAGGGCCCTGGCCAGTGCCATCCGCGTACGTCGCGTCCCGCTCATGCGGGGGGTGTGCCCCGACATGCCGGGCGGCTCCCCGCAAGGGCCGCAGAAGCCCCCGACCGGCGGACGAAGACAGCCCGCACGGCTGACAGCCGCATCAACGCCCGGCATCAACAGTCGGCATCAACGGGGGCTTCGGCGCTGCCCCGTCAGCCGGGCCAGGACGGCGGTCTCACCACTGACCAGCCGCAGTTGGGCCCGGCCGGCCGGCTGCCCGCGGCCGGTGATGCCGGCGGGCGAGATCCGGTACACGGTGAACACGGCCGTACGCCGATCCGCGCGCGGGACCTCGATCGTCGCCCCGCGGCGCAGCTCGGCCAGACGCGGGAAGTCCCCGCTGACCACGGCGGTACCCGCCGCGCCGGGAGCGGGCTCGGTCGTGTCCCAGGCGGCGCCCTCCTGGGACACGGCCCCCGCGTCCTCGCCGGTGAGCGGTACGTCCACCCGCAGGGCCGGGATCAGCAGCCGCAGCGGGCGGGCGGGCCGGAGGGGCCCGATGCCCGCGCGCACCGACCGCCGGGCCCCCTTGCCGGGGGTGTGTCCGCCGGAGTGCTCCAACTGCTGGACCAGCCGGCGGGGGCCTGACAGGCCCAGCGCCCGGGACGGCAGTGCGTCACCGGCGGTCGCCGCGGCCGGCTTCGCACCTTCGGTGGCGCGCAACACCCCCATGCCGGCGAACAGCAGACCTGTCGTCAGCACGCCGACGACCCACTTGGCGCGGGGCATGGAATTCCCTTCTGGTCCGGCTCGGGCGGCCGGGTCCTGAGAGCAGTGGACTCCCCCGAGGGCCTCTGCACCCCGTGGAACACGAGGGACTGACGGCGGGTCACGGCCGACTCGTGCCGGGATCCGGATGTCTTCGCAGATGGCGGCCGGTGAGTCGGCCGCGGAGCGGGCCGTGGAAGTCGTGCGCCCGAAAGGGTGAGAACGTCAAGGGCGGGCCTCGGGCGCCGGCGGCAACGCCCTGGAGGAGCCCGGCCTCAGACCACCACCAACGCCGCGGCCGCCGCGCCCATGAGCGCGGCGGCCGTGTGCACTGCCGGGTGGCCGTAGTCACCGAACCAGAGATGGCGGGCCAGCCCGCCGACGGCGGCCAGGGCCGTGATGATGCCGATCTGGGCGAGCAGAGTGACAGCGGTGAAGGGGGCCAGGAGCAGGAGTAACGAGTTCAGCCAGAACGGGGCGGCGCCCGTCCAGCCTCGCCATTCCTTGATCGCCGTCGGCATTCGCTACCGGCCCTTCCTTCGTCAACTTGCGGGCTGCACAGCCTCCTTGGGTGCGGTGGCCGGCGCAAGGGCCCGTTCGGCTAGAAAACCGAAGGCGAGGCCGAAAGTCGTCCACATCGCGGCCTGGATGCCCAGGGACGCGAGGCGGAAGTTCCAGATCAGCGCGGCCGGGAAGTCCTCCGGAACCTCGTTGATGCCGGGCAGGAGGGCGTACGCGACGCCGACCGCCGCCACGAACGCGAGCGAGGCGAGCACCGTGGCGTTCCAGTTCCCGAGCTTCGGCGCGAGGCGCCGGCCCAGGATCAGCGCGGCCGAGGCGAGCAGCACGCTCAGGGCGATCATCAGCACGAACAGCGTGGTCCGCCGGACGACCGTGTCGGGGTCGCCGACGGCCGGCGGGTTGGCCGGGTACTTGAGGAACGGGACCAGGTTGACGGTGAGGAACAGGCCGCCGGAGACCAGCAGGGCCGTGGCCCGCGGGCCGAAGCGGCCGATGCGGCCGAGGGCGTAGCAGAAGACGAGCGCGGCGATGCCGCCGATGGCCACGCCGTAGAGCAGGGTGCCGGTGCCGAGCCCGGCCGTGGCCTGGAGGGTCCGGCTGACCGGGCCCTCCTCGGCGTGGTCGTGCGCGGCGTGGGCGCCGGCTTCCTCGATGGCGATGGCCGCGTCGACCTTGGCCTCACCCAGCAGGTAGGCGACGAGGAAGGCCGCGACGCCGGCCAGCAGGCCGGCGAGCATGCCCCGGACGAGCAGGACGCGGGGGGATACAGGGTTCACGTTCGTTCTTCCCTTGCCGGTGTGGAGATCAGTGGCAGGGGAAGCCGAGGAGGTGACGACCGTCGTGCATCCACTCGTGGATGGTGTCGCCCTCGAAGATCGCGGTGGCGCCCTGCTCGGCGCCGACGAGGTACAGCAGGGCGAGCATGAGGACCCCGGCGAACAGGGCCCAGGGGGCGAGCGCGGAGAGAGAGATGGGGGCGACGGCGGGAGCCGTCGTCGGCACGGCGGGGTGGGCCATGGCAGGTACCTCCAGAGGGAACACGCGTCCCGGTCAGTGGTGCTCGCGACGACGGCGGCGGGTCTGACTCGCCTCCCCTGCGGGGAGTGCTCACAGTGGCGCGACCGTGCCGGATTCCCACCGGTGCTTCCGTCGTACCGTCGTCATGTAGTTATGTCGTCCGAGACCGTACCGCGCTTACGCTCCCTTTATGAACCCCTCATTGGTACGAGTTCACCTGGTCACCCCAGCCCTCGACGGTGAGATGCGGCAGCTCCGCTTCGGCCACGGCGGCCCGTACGGCCTGGAAACCGGCCGATGGGCGGGGCGGACCCTGGACGAAGTGGCCGCCGAGGACCCGGCCGCGGTGCGGAGCTGGCTGACGGACCCCGCGTTCGCCCCGCCCGGCGGCGAGTCCGTCGAGGCGCTCGCCGCCCGCGCCGGGACGTGGCTGGCCGGCCTGGAGCCCGGCACCCACCGGGTCACCGCCGACCAGGCCTTCGCCAGGGCGGCCGTCGTGGCCGCTCTGGAGCTGCCGGCGCAGGCCTTCTGGCGGCTCGACGTACGCCCGGACTCGCAGACGAGCCTCACGGGCCGCTCCGGCCGCTGGAACCTCCTGGTGGGACAGCCCGGGCCCGGGTCCGGACCCGGCCGTGACGACCGCCGGCGCGCCTAGGCCACGATCCAGTCGGAGGTCGCGATCACCGGCTGCACGCCGTCACGGTGGACGGTGCCCTCGATCAGGCCGTACATCCGGTCCGCCGCGAAGTAGACCTCGTTGTCGTTCTTGAGGCCGAAGGGCTCCAGGTCGACGAGGAAGTGGTGCTTGTTGGGAAGGTTGAGCCGAACTTCGTTGACCTTGGGGCAGTTGTCGAGCACTCGCCCGGCCATCTGGTTCAGCGTCTGCTGCAGCGAGTACGAGTACGTCTCCGCGAAGGCTTCCAGCATGTTCTTGCGGACCTTCTTGTACGACTGGTCCCAGTCGTGCGAGGCGTCGTCGGCGGCCAGCGCCGAGTGCGCCCACCGGGCGGTGACCTTGGTCGCCAGGATGCGGTCGTACGCCTCCTGGAGGGTCGTGTACTCGTCCTTGATGTAGCCGTGGAACTCGGAGTTGGTCGAGTTCATCACCGTCAGGTCCTTCAGGCCCGAGATGACCTGCAGGCCCGTCGTCTCGCTGTAGGTGATCTGCGCGGTGCGCACCTCCTGGCCCTTGCGGACGAAGGAGTGCTGCTCCTTGCGCGTCGGGACCGGGATGCGGTCCCAGACGTACTCCTCGATGCGGATCTGGGCCTCGCGGATCGGCTCCTGGGAGGAGACGAAGTGCTTGGCGAGCAGGATGCCGAAGGCCTCGGGGGAGTCGATGCCGTGCTCCTTGCCGAAGGCGTACACCGTGTTCTTGGTGGTGTCGGTCGGCAGGCAGTTGGCGTTGTCGCCGGTCAGGTGGACGTCGCGGAACTCGCCGCGGAGCGCGACGGATACGTTGAGGTCGCGGATCTCGTGCCAGGAACCGTCGCTGCCCTTGCGGGTGACCTTGACGATGCGGTTCTCGGCCTTGCCGTACTGGTTCTGGGCGAGGACGTGCTTGCTCATGGGATGACTTCCTTCGGGTACACGGAGTCCGGCCGACTGGATCCCGTACGCCCGGCGTCCAGCGGTCAGCCCGCTCCCCGCCGTTCGGTCACGGAGGACCGCCCCGGGACTGACGTGCATCCCGGTCCGTAGGTGCTCTCTCGGATTCCAGCACGTCCCCGTGCCGTTCGGAACGGCGCGGATCCTCCGAGAGCGGCACCCACGGATTGGGCGACCGTATGGCTGTGCAGGTCAGGTGGTGTGCGCGTCGGTGACCGACAGGGCTTCGTCGAGGATCGCCAGGCCCTTGGCCACGTCCTCGGGGGAGATGTTGCACGGCGGGGCGAGGTGGATGCGGTTCCCGGCGAGCAGCGGCCACAGGCCGCCCTTCTTCAGGGCCGCCCCGAACTCCGTCATGGGCGCGTTGTCGGCGCCCGCCGCGTTGTACGGGACCAGCGGCTCGCGGGTGGCCCCGTCCCGTACGAGTTCCAGGGCCCAGAAGGTGCCGAGCCCCCGGACCTCGCCGACCGACGGGTGCCGTTCGGCGAGCGCGCGCAGGCCCGGTCCCAGCAGCTCGGTGCCGGTACGGGCGGACTGCTCGACGATGCCCTCCTCGGCCATGACGCCCACCGTGGCGACCGCCGCCGCGCAGGCCAGCACGTGCCCGGAGTACGTGAGCCCGCCCGGGTAGGGGCGCCGGGCGAAGGTCTCGGCGACGGCGGCCGAGAGGGCGACACCGCCGAGCGGGACGTATCCGCTGGTGACGCCCTTGGCGAAGCAGAGCAGGTCGGGGGTGATGCCCCAGTGGTCGGCGGCGAACCAGGCGCCGGTGCGGCCGAAGCCGACCATGACCTCGTCGAGGATGAACAGGATGCCGAAGCGGTCGCAGAGCTCGCGCACGCCGGCGAGGTAGCCGTCCGGGTGGACCAGCACGCCCGGGGCGCCGCCGACGGTCTCCAGGATGACCGCGGCGATGGACCGCGGGCCCTCGAAGACGATGGTGTCCTCGAGGTGGCGCAGGGCCCGCTCGCACTCCTCGGCCCCGGTGGTGGCGTAGAAGGGCGAGCGGTAGGCGAACGGTCCCCAGAAGTGCACGACGCCGGCGGTCGCGGTGTCGTTGCCGAAGCGGCGGGCGTCACCGGTGAGGTTGATCGCGGTGGAGGTGGCGCCGTGGTACGAGCGGTAGGCGGAGAGCACCTTGGGCCGGCCGGTGTGCAGCCGGGCCATGCGGACGGCGTTCTCGACGGCCTCGGCCCCGCCGTTGGTGAAGAAGATCTTGTCGAGGTCGCCGGGGGTGCGCTCGGCGATCAGCCGGGCCGCCTCGGAGCGCACGTCGACGGCGAAGCCGGGCGCGACGGTGCACAGTTTCGCCGCCTGCTCCTGGATGGCCGCGGTGACCTTGGGGGCGGTCTGGGGCGGTCCGGGGCGGCCCGGGGCGTGGTCAGACGACGTGCCGGCCGCCGTCGACGTACCAGGGGGTGTCGATCAGGCCGGGCGCGATGGCGTTGACGCGGATGCCTTCGCGGGCCAGGCGGCGGGCGATGGCCGCGCCGATGCCCGCCTGCGGGGCGGGTTCCGGGTGTGCCGGAGCATAACCCGAGTGCCGTATCGCGGAAATGAATTTCCGCTATATGAAATACAGACTGCCCGGGGTGCCCGGCCCGGGCGGCCCCCCGTCAGGGAATCGTCAAGGCCGTGCTGCGGGGCGTATGAGGCCCGTCAAGGGGAGCGGGGAGGCGTCGAAAAGGCGTTCCACTCGGAGATGTCCGAAAAACACCCTCGCACCCACCGGGAGCTCACGATGGCCGACCTGGCCTTCGTCGTCACCACGATCGCGGTCTTCGCGCTGGTGGCACTCGTCGCCAAGGGGGTGACCAGGCTGTGAGCGTCGAAAACATCGTCGGTCTGCTGGTCGCCGTGTCCCTGCTGGGCTATCTCGTCCTGGCCCTCGTGTTCCCGGAGAGGTTCTAGCCCCGATGAGTCCCGTTCTTGCCGGGGTGCTCCAGCTGCTGGCGCTCGTCGCCGCGCTGGCCCTCGCCTACCGTCCGCTGGGCGAGTACATGGCCCGCGTCTACACCTCGAAGCGGCACCGCGCCCCCGAGAAGTGGATCTACAAGGCCATCGGCGCCAACCCGGACGCCGAGATGCGCTGGCCCGCCTACCTGCGCTCGATCCTCGCCTTCTCGGCGGTGAGCGTCCTGTTCCTCTACCTGCTCCAGCGCCTCCAGGGCCAGCTGCCCGGCTCGCTCGGTTTCGCCGCCATCGAGCCGGACCAGGCCTTCAACACGGCCGCCTCCTTCGTGGCGAACACGAACTGGCAGTCGTACGCCGGTGAGCAGGCCATGGGCCACGTCGTGCAGACGGGCGGCCTGGCGGTGCAGAACTTCCTGTCCGCGGCCGTCGGCATGGCCGTCGCCGTGGCTCTCGTACGGGGCTTCGCGCGCTCGCGCACCGGTGAACTCGGCAATTTCTGGGCGGATCTGGTGCGCGGCACGGTCCGGATCCTTCTCCCGCTGTCCGTGGTCGGCGCGGTGGTGCTGGTCGCGTGCGGGGTCATCCAGAACTTCTCCGGCATCCACGGTGTCGGGCAGTTCATGGGCGGTTCGCAGCAGTGGAACGGCGGAGCGGTGGCCTCGCAGGAGGTCATCAAGGAGCTGGGCACCAACGGCGGCGGCTACTTCAACGCCAACTCGGCCCACCCCTTCGAGAACCCGACGCCCTTCTCGAACCTCTTCGAGATCTTCCTGATCCTGCTGATCCCGCTCGCGCTGACCCGCACCTTCGGCCGCATGGTCGGCAGCGTCAGGCAGGGCTACGCGATCCTCGCGACGATGGTGACCATCTGGCTCGGTTTCACCGCGCTGATGATGTGGACGGAGTTCGCCCACCACGGTCCGGCGCTCCAGGCCGCCGGCGGTGCGATGGAGGGCAAGGAGACCCGCTTCGGGATCGGCGCGTCCGCGATCTTCTCGGTCGCCACCACGCTGACCTCGACCGGTGCGGTCAACTCCTTCCACTCCTCCTACACGGGACTGGGCGGCGGGATCCAGCTGCTGGGCATGCAGTTGGGCGAGATCGCGCCCGGCGGTGTCGGATCCGGCCTCTACGGCATGCTGATCATGGCGATCATCGCCGTCTTCATCGCCGGTCTGATGGTCGGGCGCACGCCCGAGTACCTGGGGAAGAAGATCGGCACCCGCGAGATCAAGTTCGCGGCCTGCTACATCCTCGTCACCCCGGCGCTCGTCCTCGGCTTCACGGCCGTCGCGATGGCACTGCCGACCCCCGTCCACTCGATGGCCAACGGCGGCGCGCACGGCTTCACCGAGATCCTCTACGCCTACACCTCGGCCGGCAACAACAACGGCTCGGCCTTCGGCGGGCTCAACGCCGACACCCAGTGGTTCAACACGACCACCGGGCTGGCCATGCTGCTCGGCCGCTTCCTGCCCATGGTCTTCGTCCTCGCGCTGGCCGGCTCGCTCGCCGAACAGCAGCCCGTCCCCGCCACGGCGGGCACCCTGCGCACCGAGAAGCCGCTGTTCACGTTCCTGCTCGTCGGCACGATCCTCATCGTCACGGGCCTCACCTACTTCCCCGCCCTCGCGCTGGGTCCGCTTGCCGAAGGGCTGGCCTCATGAGCACCATCACTCCCACCCGCGCTCCGCACGAGGACGCGCCGTCCGGCCACAAGCCCGAACAGGGCCGGGTCGGCGGGGGATTGTTCGACCCGAAGCAACTGGTCAAGTCCTTCCCGGACGCCGTGCGCAAGCTCGACCCGCGGATCATGGTCAAGTCCCCGGTCATGTTCGTGGTCCTGATCGGCTCCGTACTGACCACCGCGCTGGCGATGGCCGACCCCGGCAACCTCTTCGGCTGGGCGATCGCCGCCTGGCTGTGGCTGACGACGATCTTCGCGAACCTCGCGGAGGCCGTCGCCGAGGGCCGTGGCAAGGCGCAGGCGGACACGTTGCGCAGGGCCAAGACGGACACGGTCGCCCGCCGGCTGGCCGGCGCCGTGGAGGAGCAGGTGCCGGGCACGGAGCTGCGCATCGGCGACCTGGTGGTCTGCGAGGCGGGCGACGTCATTCCCGGTGACGGGGATGTCGTCGAGGGCGTGGCCTCGGTGGACGAGTCGGCGATCACGGGTGAATCGGCGCCGGTGATCCGGGAGTCGGGCGGCGACCGCAGCGCCGTCACGGGCGGTACGAAGGTGCTGTCGGACCGGATCGTCATCAAGATCACGACGAAGCCGGGCGAGACCTTCATCGACCGCATGATCAACCTGGTCGAGGGCGCGGCCCGGCAGAAGACCCCCAACGAGATCGCGCTGAACATCCTGCTCGCCTCACTCACGATCGTCTTCCTGCTGGCCGTGGTCACCCTGCAGCCCTTCGCGATCTACGCGGGCGCCGAGCAGTCGATGATCGTGCTGGTCGCGCTGCTGGTCTGCCTGATCCCGACGACGATCGGGGCGCTGCTCTCCGCGATCGGCATCGCGGGCATGGACCGTCTGGTCCAGCGCAACGTGCTGGCCATGTCCGGGCGCGCCGTCGAGGCGGCGGGCGACGTGTCGACGCTGCTCCTGGACAAGACGGGCACCATCACCCTCGGCAACCGCCAGGCCTGCGAGTTCGTGCCGGTCAAGGGCGCGGCGGCAGCCGAACTCGCGGACGCCGCGCAGCTTTCCTCCCTGGCCGACGAGACCCCCGAGGGCCGCTCCATCGTGACCCTCGCGAAGGAGAAGTACGGCCTGCGGGAACGCCACCAGGGCGAGCTGACCGGAGCCGACTGGATCCCCTTCACGGCGCAGACCCGTATGTCCGGCGTGGACGTGGACGGCCGCAAGGTCCGCAAGGGCGCCGCCTCCGCGATCACGGCGTGGGTCGGCGAGCAGGGCGGCACCCTCGCCCCCGACGCGCGAGAGAAGGTCGACGCCATCTCGGCGGCCGGCGGCACGCCGCTCCTCGTCGCCCGGGAGGACGAGAACGGCGCCCGGGTCCTGGGCGTCATCCACCTCAAGGACGTGGTCAAGGAGGGCATGCGCGAGCGGTTCGAGGAGCTGCGCCGCATGGGCATCAAGACCGTCATGATCACGGGCGACAATCCGCTGACCGCGAAGGCCATCGCCGAGGAAGCGGGTGTCGACGACTTCCTCGCCGAGGCCACTCCCGAGGACAAGATGGCCCTCATCAAGCGGGAGCAGGCGGGCGGCAAGCTCGTCGCGATGACCGGCGACGGCACCAACGACGCCCCCGCCCTCGCCCAGGCCGACGTCGGGGTGGCCATGAACACCGGTACCTCGGCCGCCAAGGAGGCCGGGAACATGGTGGACCTGGACTCCAACCCGACCAAGCTCATCGAGATCGTCGAGATCGGCAAGCAGCTGCTGATCACCCGGGGCGCGCTGACGACCTTCTCCATCGCCAACGACGTCGCCAAGTACTTCGCGATCATCCCCGCCATGTTCGCCGTGGCCTACCCGGGCCTGGACAAGCTCAACGTCATGGGGCTGCACTCGCCCCAGTCCGCGATCCTCTCCGCGGTCATCTTCAACGCGCTGATCATCATCGCCCTGGTGCCGCTCGCCCTCAAGGGCGTCCGGTACCGGCCCACCAGCGCCGACAAGATGCTGCGCCGCAACCTCGGCCTCTACGGACTCGGCGGCCTGATCGCCCCGTTCATCGGCATCAAGCTCATCGACCTGCTCATCTCCCTCATCCCCGGAATCGGCTGATCCGCCATGAACTCTGTATCCAGCACCGTACGTCTGATCGGTGCGGGCCTGCGGGCCCTGCTGGTCATGACGGTCATCTGCGGCGTGCTCTACCCGCTCGCCGTCACCGGGATCGCCCAGGCCGCCTTCAACGACAAGGCCAACGGCTCCGAGATCAAGGACGGGAGCGGACGGGTCGTCGGCTCCTCCCTCATCGGCCAGTCTTACGGGGACGACCTGCGCTGGTTCCAGGGCCGCCCGGCCGCCGGACTCGGCGCGAACAGCATCAACACCCAGTACGAGCTGCTGCTCTCCGGCGCCACCAACAAGGCTGCGGACAACCCCGGCCTGCTGAAGTCCGTACATGAGGCCAAGGCGAAGGTGCTCGCCGACAACACCGTCCCCGGCTACACCCCGCAGGAGGCGCAGATCCCCGCCGAAGCCGTCACCTCCTCCGGTTCCGGCCTGGACCCGCACATCTCCCCGCGGTACGCCGAGATCCAGGTGCACCGGGTCGCCGAGCGCAACCACCTCGACGTCGAGCAGGTCCAGGAGCTCGTGAGGGACCACACCGACGGCCGCACCCTCGGCTTCATGGGCGAGCCCCGCGTCAACGTCCTGGAACTCAACACCGCCCTGGCGGCCCGGGCCGCCAAGTAGCGCGGGCGCCCGGCCCGCTTCCCCGCTCGTACGCAATGGCGACCGCCTCTTACCCTGCCCTTATCCTGGGTTCCACTGCCCGCTCGCCGAAGCCTTGTGTTGCAGGGGCAAAGTAGGGGGAATTGGATGGCAAGGGACTACGACAGCCAGCTCCTGGAGTCGGTCGCCGTACGTCGGCGCCGGATGCGGGACGCCCTGCTCTTCGGTGCGCAGCGGGCGCGGCGCACGGCCGACGAGCGGCTCGCGAAGGTCTTCGCGGGGATAGCCATCGCGGCCGTGCTCTGCGCGGGGTGCGTCGGCTGGTCGTTCCTCCAGACGACCCTGGCGAAGCAGAAGGCCGAGCAGAAGCAGCAACAGGAGCGCCAGTCGCAGCAGTACGCGCCGCCCGCGCAGCCGACGCCGTCCGGTCAGTCCGGTCAGTCCGGTCAGTCCGCAGCCCCGCAGTCGGGCAAGGCGTCGGGCAAGCCCTCGACCGGTTCGCCGGCCTCTCCGAAGGCTTCGAAGTCCGCCTCCCCGAAGCCCCCGAAGTCGAGCCAGTCGCCCAAGCCCGGCGATCCGGCGAATTCGGCCAAACCGTGAATGTTCGCAGGGGGAGTGGGGCGGGGAGCAAGCCGGCCACAGCGCTCTGTCCTGTATGCCCGATTGATCCCAATGCCGCGATGATAGGTTCCCGTAAGTGGTGAGCACAGCAACGACTTCCCGGGCGCAACTGAGCCGGGTGACCCTGGTCGGCGAGCGACGCCGGGCCGACATCGTCCTGCCCTCGGACACTCCGATCGGACAACTGCTCCCGGACATACTGCAGTTGCTGGACGACCGGGCCGCATCGCGTCCGATGACCCGGCAGTTGATCACGTCCGACGGCTCCGCGCTGCCCCACGACAGCACCCTCTTCTCGGCCGGGGTCGCCGACGGCGCCGTGCTGCGCCTCGTGCGGACGCACTCCGCGCCGCCCGCGCCCGTCGTCCACGACGTCACCGACCTGGTGGCCGACGACCTCGACCTCCAGGCCTGGCGCTGGCGCCCCGTCGCCCGACGGGCCAGCGCGGGCGTGGCGACCATCGGCCTCGCGCTGACCGCGGCCGTGCTCGCCCGCCGCGAGTTCGCACTCGAGTCCCTGGTCGGCGCGCTCGCCGCCGTCACGCTGGTCCTGCTGGCCGCCGGCGCGCTCACCTCGAAGATCGGGCAGGGCAACCGGGGCCTGGCCAGCGCGCTGCTCCTCGCCGGCGGCGGACTCGGCCTGCTCACCGCGTGGACCGCCGCCGACGCGTACGCCTGGCCGGGCGCGGCCCGGCTCGCCGCCGTCGCGGGCTCGCTGATCCTCTCGCTGCTCCTGCTCGGCTACTTCTCGCCGCTCGGCAAGGGCGGCCTGCTCGGCGCCGCGGGCGTCGGCGCGATCACCGCCGTGTGGGAGGCCGTCGCCGCCGTCCAGGACGAACCGGCGCGGATCGGCGCCGTCATGGTCGTCTTCTCCGTCGTCCTGCTCGGCATGCTGCCGCGACTCGCGCTGATGGCCTCCGGGCTCACCGCGCTCGACGACCGCCGCTCGGGCGGCACGTCCGTCAGCCGCCACGAGGTCGGCAACGCGCTGGCCGCCACGCACCGCGGCCTCGCCCTCGCCACGATCGCCACCGCCGCCTCCGCGGCGGGCGCCGGCTGGCTGCTCACGCTCGCCGACGAGCCGAGCGTGTGGACGGTGGCGCTGCCCGCGCTCACCGCCGTGGTCCTGCTGTCGCGGGCGCGGGCCTTCCCGCTCGTCGCCGAGGTGGTGGCACTGTTCGCCGCCGCGGCGTTCCTCTTCGTACGGCTCGTCGTGCTGTGGATGCAGCACGCCGGGGGCGCCGGTCCGCTGGCTCTGCTGTGCGTGGCCGCGGTGCTGCCGCTGGCCGTGCTGGCGGTGCAGCCGCCGGACCACGTACAGGTTCGGCTCCGGCGCATGGCGGACCTGGTCGAATCCATCGGGATGGTGGGGCTCTTCCCGCTCGCCCTCGGTGTGTTCGGCGTGTACGGGCAACTGCTCAACAAGTTCTGACTCGGCAGGGTGGAGAAGAGGCAGACATGCCGAACAGAGACAACAACTGGCAGGGCGACGTGCTGCGAGACCTGAGGTCCGGCGCGGCTCAGCCCCCGGCTGAGCCCGAACAGCCCGAGCCCCCGCAGGGCTACGGCTACCCGCAGCCCCAGCAGCAGCCGTACCCGCAGGCCGAGGGCCCGCACGGGTACGGCTCCCCGCAGGGACAGCCGGCGCAGCAGCAGGGCTACGGCTACCCGCAGGGCCAGGCGCCGCAGGCGGCCGCCCCGCAGGGGTACGGGTACCCGCAGCCGCAGCAGCAGGCTTACCCGCAGCCCCAGCCGGCCCAGGCCCAGGCCCAGGCCCAGGTCCCGCGTCAGGTGCCGGCCCAGCCCGCGCAGGGCCACGGCCAGGCCCACCCGCAGGCGACCCGCGCGCCCGGCTCGCGGCCCGTCGTCGAGCAGGGGCTCGTCGCGGCCAAGGGCAAGGCCCGGCACGGCGAGGGCTTCGCGGCCCGCGCCGCCCGCGCGCTGCGGCGTACCGTCTCCTCCTCCGCCGCCCGCGAGGTCGCAGACGTCACCCGCACCGCCGAGGTGCTCCAGCAGCCCGTCACCACCGGCCGCCAGATCGCCGTCACCTCCATCCGCGGCGGCGCCGGCAAGACCACGGTCGCCGCGCTCCTCGGCACCACGTACGCGCACTACCGCCAGGACCCGGTGCTCCTCGTCGAGGCCGACCCCGCCCTCGGCTCGCTGCCCCTGCGCCTCGGCGCCGAGACGCTGCGCTGGACCACCGGCGACGTCGCCGACATCGTCGAGCCGCAGATGTCGCTGCTCGACATCACCGGCTACCTCGTCCAGCTCCCCGGCAACGCCTGGCTGCTCCCCGGCAGCCAGGGCCAGATCGGCGCCATGCTCGACGCCCGCGCCTACGAGCGGGCCATGGTCGCCCTGCGCCGGTACTTCGGGGTCGCGGTCGTCGACTGCGAGACCCTGCCCGCCGAGGTCGCCCGCGTCGCGCTGTCCGCGTCCCAGGCCCGGATCCTGACCGCCCCCGCCACCCTGGAGGGCGTCACCAGCACCTACGCGGTGCTCCAGTGGATGCAGGGCCTGCCCCCGCACGTGATCGCCGGAACCATCGTCGTGCTGACCGAACTGGTCCCGCACGCCGTGCTCGACCTCGAAGAGGCCGCCCGCATGCTCAAGGGCACCGGTGCGAGCGTGCAGGTCCTCCCGTACGACCGCCACCTGGCGGCCGGCGGGGCGATCCGTACCGAGCTCCTCGCCCACCCCACCCGGGAAGCCGTCGTCCGCCTCGCCGCGGACGTGTTCCAGCTCTCGCAGCAGCGCCACTGACGGACCTGACGGACTGACGGACGACGGACGAAGACGAAGACGATGAGCACCCGACTGATCCACCGCCCGGCCCGCACCACCCGTCCCGCGGCCGCCTCCGGGGCCCGCACCATCGAGGCCCCGCCCAACCTGCCCGAGGGCAAGGGCGGCAACATCGCGATGTCGCTGCTGCCCGTCGCCGGCGTCATGTCGTCCGTCGTGATGATGACGGTGGTGCGCAACAGCCAGTTCGCGGGGCTCGGCGCGATCATCCTCGTCGTCACCATCATCGGCTCGATGGCGCTCGTCTTCTCGCAGCGCGGCAAGGCCCAGCGCACCCGCCGCACCCAGCGCGAGGCCTACCTGGCCTACCTGGAGGAACTGCGCGAGGAGCTCTCGGCCGAGGAGCGCGAGCGGCGCGAGCGCGCCGACGTCCTCAACCCGCCGCCCGGCGCGCTGTACGACATCGTCCGCGACCCGGCCCGCATGTGGGAGCGCCGCCGCGTCGACGGCGACTTCCTGCGCGTGCGGGTCGGCACCGGCGAGATGCCCGTACGGGACCTGTCCATCGCCCAGCAGGGCTCCACGGTCCTCACCCCGCCCGACCAGTTCATGCTGAACGAGGCGTCGGCGCTGATGTCCCGCTTCCGCACCGGCAACGAACTGCCGCTCACCGTCCCGCTCGACCGCGTCGGCAACGTCAGCGTCATCGGCCCCCGCGAGGACTGCCTGCGCGTCGCGCGCGCCCTGCTCGTCCAGGCCGCGGCCCTGCACGCCCCCGACGACGTGGCGATGGCCCTGGCCGTGCCCGGGGACCGGCTCGCCGACTGGGAGTGGGCCAAGTGGATGCCCCACCTCCTCGACACCGAGCAGCTCGACGGGCCCGTGGCCGCCCGCAGGATCGCGCCCTCCGCACCCCAGCTCGCCCGCCAGATCGGCCCCGAACTGCGCCGCCGCGCCTCCTACGCCGCCGAGGTCCGCCGCGGCCTGTCCGGGCGCGACGCCCTGGCCATGAACTCCCGGCTGCTCGTCGTCACCGACGGCCACGGCGAGGACGCCGTCGACCTGCCGCTCCCGGACGACGCGGTGGGCCTGCGCGACATGGGCGTCACCGTGCTGCACCTGCTGGAGCAGCGCGTACAGGAGCCCGGTCACGTCGGCGTACGCATCACCGTGGACGGCGACCAGGTGCTCATAGAGGACCTCCGCGAGGCCGAGCCGATCAGCGCCCACGGCACCGTGGACGAGGTCGGCATCTCCTTCGCGGAGGGCTTCGCCCGGATGCTCGCGCCGCTGCGGCTGTCCGCCGAGTCGCTCATCGACGCCCCGCTGTCCGGCCCCGTCGACTTCGCCGACCTCCTCGGCATCGACGACGTGGCCCGGCTGGACCTGGGCCGGCTGTGGGCGCCGCGCGGCGAGCGCGCCTTCCTGCGCGTCCCGATCGGCATCAGCGACTCCCACGAGCCGGTGCTGCTCGACCTGAAGGAGTCCTCCGAGCTCGGCATGGGCCCGCACGGCCTGTGCGTCGGCGCGACCGGCTCCGGAAAGTCGGAGCTGCTGCGCACGCTCGTCCTCGCGCTGGTGGCGACGCACCCGCCGGAGGACCTCGCCCTCGTCCTCGTCGACTACAAGGGCGGTGCCACCTTCGCGCCGTTCGCCGACCTGCCGCACGTCGCCGGTGTCATCACCAACCTGGAGAACCAGGCCGGCCTCGTCGAGCGCGTCCACGCCTCCCTCGCGGGCGAGGTCAAGCGCCGCCAGCAGGTCCTCAAGGACGCCGGCAACGTCGCCGACATCGGCGACTACGCCGCGCTGCGCGCCGAGAAGCGGCCCGACCTGGACCCGCTGCCGCACCTGTTCGTCGTCATCGACGAGTTCGGCGAACTGCTCACCGCCAAGCCCGACTTCATCGACCTGTTCCTGTCCATCGGCCGCATCGGCCGCTCCATCGGCGTGCACCTGCTGCTCTCCAGCCAGCGCATCGAGGGCGGCAAGCTGCGCGGCCTGGACACGTACCTCTCGTACCGGCTGGGCCTGCGCACCTTCTCCGCCGACGAGTCCCGCACCGTCCTCGACACCACGGACGCCTTCCACCTGCCGCCGCTGCCCGGCTTCGGCTACCTCAAGGTCGACACCAGCCACTACGAGCGGTTCAAGGCGAGCTACGTCTCCGGCGGCTACCGCGGACCCGTGCAGCGCCACGAGGACGCCACCTCGGGGCCGCTCGCCCTCGAGTACGAGGCCTTCAACACCCTGGCCGGCTCCGCGGACACCGGCCCGGCGGAGCCCTCGCTGCGACGCCGCGAGACCGGACCGACCGAGATGGGCGTCATCGTCGGGCAGCTGGAGAACGCCGCCCCCGGCGTGCGCCAGATCTGGCTGCCGCCGCTGCCCTCCGCGCTGGCCCTGGACAAGGTGGCCGGCCCGGTCGAGGTCGGCGGGCGCGGCATGCAGCTCGCCGCGCGCCGGGGCCCGCTCCAGGTGCCGCTCGGCCTGCTCGACGACCCGACGAAGCAGTGGCAGGGCCAGTGGTTCCTGGACCTCACCGTCGCGGGCGGCCACGCCGCCGTCATCGGCGGCCCGCAGTCCGGCAAGACGACCCTGCTGCGCACCCTGGTGCTCTCCCTGGCACTGACCCACACCCCGCAGCAGGTCGGAATCTACGGCCTCGACCTGGTCGGCGGCGGCCTCCAGGCCCTGTCCGGGCTCCCGCACGTCGGCGGCATCGCCGGCCGCGCGGACCGCGAGCGCGCCGCCCGCACCGTCGAGGTCGTACGCAACATGCTCGCCGCCCGCGAGGACCTCTTCCGGGACCACGGCATCGACTCCGTCGAGCAGCTGCGCTCCCTCCACGCGGCGGGCCGGCTGCCGCAGTTGGCCTCCGCGGAGATCGTGCTGGTCATCGACGGGTTCGGGGCGCTGCGCGACGACTTCGAGGAGCTCGACGACGCCGTCATGGACGTCCTCAAGCGCGGCGGCGGCTACGGCATCCACGTCGTCGCGGGCATGCTCCGCTGGAACGACGTGCGCATCGCCGCCCAGTCCAACTTCGGCACCCGCGTCGAGCTGCGGCTCAACGACCCCAGCGAGTCCAGCATCGAGCGCAAGCTCGCCGAGACCCTGGCGCCCGACGAGCCCGGCCGCGTCCTGACCGACGGCAAGCTCTTCGCGCAGGTCGCGCTGCCCCGCACCGACGGCCTCGCCGACAACTCCGAACTGGGCGCGGTGCTGGAGCGCACGGCCCGTACCGTCCGCGCCACCTGGGCCGGCGAGGTCGCCCAGCCGGTACGGGTGCTGCCGCACGTCCTGGAGCCGCACCTGCTGCCCGGGCCGGTCGCCGAGCCCAAGCGGGTCCCGATCGGGCTGGACCAGAGCGCGCTCGCGCCGGTGCTGCTGGACCTGTTCGGGCACGACCAGCACCTGCTGGTCCTGGGCGACAGCGAGAGCGGCAAGACGAACATGCTCAAGACCGTCGCGGCCGGGCTCATCGAGCGCTACGGCGAGGACGAGCTGGTCTTCGCGGTCATGGACCCGCGGCGCGCGCTGCGCGGGGTGGTCCCGGAGGAGTACGCGGGCGGCTACGCGTACAACGCCAAGCTGTGCGCGGGCCTCTCCGCGGGCATCGCCACCGAGCTGGACAAGCGGCTGCCGGACGACAGCGCGCGCATCGAGGACCTGGAGCCCGGCAGTTGGGGCAGCGGGCCGCGGATCGTGGTGCTGGTCGACGACTACGACGTACTGACCACGGCCGGCCAGTCACCGCTCGCCCCGTTCCTCCCGTACATCCCCTCGGCCGTCGACATCGGCCTGCACTTCGTGCTGACGCGCCGGGTCGCCGGCGCCTCGCGCGGCATGTACGAGCCCCTGGTGCAGGGGCTGCGCGAGTCGGGGGCGTCGGCGGTGCTGATGGCGGGCGACCGCAGCGAGGGGCAGCTGTTCCCCGGTGTGTACGCCTCGCAGCAGCCGGCGGGACGCGGTGTGCTCATCCGCCGCGGCCAGTCGAACCGCCTGATCCAGACCGTGTACTCGCCCGAATAGGAGACCAGGACCTCATATGACCAAGGACGTCATCGCGCTCACCGAGCGGATGCCCGAACCGCTGCACGTGCTCGCGGGCCTGCTCTCCGGCGGCCCCGACAAGATGGTGGGCACGGAGGGCGACGGCGCCGTCGTACAGCTCTGCGACGAGCAGGGCCGGCCGCTGGTCTCCATCGAGGCGCCGCTGCTCGTGCAGGTCGCGGGGGAGGCGGAGCGGCTCCTGGGGGCCACGCCGCCGCCGCTGCCGTTCTGGTGGACCGAGGCCCGCGCGACGACCGGCGTCGCCGAGGCCGAGCGGCTCGCGGGGACCTTCGCGGCCCGGCTCGCCCTGCTGGCGGGCGGCGCGGCCTGGCCGCCGCAGGCCGCGCGGAACCTGGCCGTGGTGGAGAGCGACGGGGTGGGGGTGGCGCCGACGCCGGCGGCCGCCCAGCCCGCCGTGGACGTGCTCACCGACAAGGTCGCCGTCGTGATCCAGGACCGCCCGGTCGTGGCGATGACGGCCTGGCTCGCGGACGCGTTCCGGGCCAGCGCCAACGCCGGTCTGGGCCTGCAGATCGTCAGCCCGGCGGGCACCACCCTCTCGCCGGCCGTACGGGACACCCTGGGCGACTGGCCCTCGCGGTGGGTCGTGCAGGACGAGCGCGAGGGCTACTACGACGGCCGCTCCGGGGCGGTACTGGCGTGGCAGCACGGCATGTTCGCCACGGTCGCCTCGCCCGACGCGACCCCCACGGACCTGAACACCCCGGTCGCGGCCACCTTCCAGGAGGTCTCCGAGACGGGCGAGCGCCAGCTGGCCCTCACCTTCCGTACGGCGCACCCCGCGGACGACCGCCTCGTCCTCGGCGGCGCCCTGGAGGCGGTGTGGAGCGAGCTCACCGGCGCTCCCCCCGCCGGGTGGGGCACGGCGGAGCCCGCGAACCTGCCCTGGTCGCCGCGGCAGCTGACCGACGTGGCGTTCGAGCGGGCACCCGAGCCGAGCTGGTTCGTGGTGGTGGGCAGCCCCGAGCGGCCGGGCCTGGCGACGGTGCGGGTGACCCGTACCAAGGCGGGCGTCGAGGAGGAGGTGACCCTGGCCTTCGGTTACGGCGCCGACGAGGTGGTGCCGACGGAGGCGCTGACCCGCGTGGCGGAGGTCCTGGCGACCCGCCACAACCTGCTGTCGATGCTCGTGCAGATTCGCAAAGCCCGCCGTGACCTGGCGGTACCGCCGCGCTTCGAGGGCCCGGGCGTGCCGGTGGCCTTCGTGCTCGGCGCGGAGGAGGTCCGCCGGATGCCCGGCGACCGGGCCCGCCGCACGCCGCTGTCGCAGGCTCCGGTTCCACTCGGGCCGCGGACGCGCCCCGCGATGTACTACCCGCTGCCGGGCGATCCGTCGGACCTGGCGGGGTGGCAGGAGTTCGAGCGGCTGGTGCGGCACCTCAAGGGCGCCTGAGCGTACGGTGGATGAGCATGTGTCATCGGTTCGTCACAGTGCTCGATTGCTGATTGCATCAGCGACGCAAGAGGTTCACGATGGCATACGTACGTTCGGCTGGGCTGACGGGGTGAGGGAGGAGTCTGATGAAGTTCGACATGGGGGCGCGGGTTCTGACGGATCTGCAGTCGCAGTCGCAGAATTCGAG
>NZ_JBHWVM010000071.1:0-41310 GCF_042736805.1 Streptomyces sp. NPDC060031 | reverse complement strand
GGGGGGGGGTGTTGTGCCTTCTTTTTATTGCCGGCGGGGGGGTTTTTGGCCCCCGCGGGTCGGGGAATACCCGGGTTTCGGGAAGGGGCGGGGTGGGGGAGAGCCCCGCAGGGCCCGGGCCGTCACGGGGCGCCCGGCGGGAGGAAGGGGAGGCCCGCCGGGGCCCCGCCCTCGATCAGCCGCAGCAGCGCGTCCGTATCGGCGTGCTCCGAGATCAAGTCCCCCAGCAGGTCCAGCTGTTCCTCCCGCAGCGCGGCGAACGACGTGTCCGGGGCCGGGACGAACCGGCGCCCGGCCGCCGAGGCCACCTCGCGCAGGAACGCCCGGCGGAAGCCGTCCGACTCCAGCGAGCCGTGCCAGTGCGTCCCCCACACCGACCCCACCCGGCATCCGTCCAGGAACGGGGTACCGCCCAGGACTTCGGCCACGCCGTGGTGGATCTCGTACCCCTCGACCGGCTCGCCGAGCGCCGAGCCCACCGGCCGCGCGAGGGTCTTCTCCCGCTCGAAGCGGATGCGTACCGGCAGCAGGCCGAGGCCGTCCACCGCCCCCGCCCGGGATTCGACCTCGTCCTCGATGTGCTCGCCCAGCACCTGGAACCCGCCGCAGATTCCGAGCACCGGCCGCCCCTGCGCGGCCCGCCGCACCAGCGCGTCCGCGAGGCCGCGCTCGCGCAGCCAGGCCAGGGCCTTGACCGTGCCCCGGGTGCCGGGCACGACGACCAGGTCCGCGTCGGCGAGTTCCTCCGCCCGGTCCACGAACCGCACGACGACCCCCGGCTCCGCCGCGAGCGCGTCCACGTCCGTGAAGTTCGACATCAGCGGCACCGCGCACACCGCGACCCGCAGCACGTCCTCGCCGACCGGCGGGGCGACCACGGACTCCCGTACCGCGCCGCGCAGCGAGACCCGCAGCCCGTCCTCCTCGTCGATGCCGAGCCCGTGCTGGAACGGCAGCACCCCGTACGTCGCGCGCCCCGTGAGCCCGCGCAGCATCTCCATGCCGGGCTCCAGCAGCGAGACGTCGCCGCGGAACTTGTTCACCAGGTACCCGGCGATCAGCGACTGGTCCTCGGGCGACAGAAGAGCCGTCGTCCCGAAGAAGGACGCGAAGACCCCGCCCCGGTCGATGTCCCCGACCACGACCACGGGGAACCGCGCGGCCCGCGCGATCCCCATGTTCACGATGTCGGTCCGGCGCAGGTTGATCTCGGCCGGACTCCCGGCCCCCTCGCAGATCACGGCGTCATAAGTGCCCCGCAGCTGCTCCAGGCAGTCCGTGACGATGCCGAGCAGCTGCTCCTGGCGCCCCCCGTGGTAGCCGCGGGCGCTCATCTCGCCCACCGGCTTGCCCAGCAGCACCACCTGGCTGCTCCGGTCTCCGCCGGGTTTGAGCAGCACCGGGTTCATCAGCGCGGTCGGCTCCACGCGCGCGGCCTGCGCCTGCATCGCCTGCGCCCGCCCGATCTCGGCGCCCTCCCGCGTCACGAACGAGTTCAGCGACATGTTCTGCGCCTTGAACGGGGCCACCTTGACGCCCTGTCGGGCCAGCCAGCGGCAGATGCCCGCCGTGACCACGCTCTTGCCCGCGTCCGATGTCGTACCCGCGACCAGCAGTCCGCCGCCGCGCCTCGCGCCGCTCATGTGCGCCGCCCCTTCCTCGTCGTACGGGAGACCAGCAGCCGGGCCGCCACGCAGGCCCCCAGCGCCAGCCACGTCACCTGCCGCGAAAGGCGTACCGCCCGCTCGATGTCCGCGACCTCCACGGGCCGCCCCGCCCCGCCGTTCAGCACGGCACGGTGCTCGACCCGGCCCCCGTACGCGAGCGTCCCGCCCAGCCGTACGCCGAGCGCCCCGGCGAACGAGGCCTCCACGGGCCCGGCGTTGGGGCTCGGGTGGGCGGCGGCGTCCGCGCGCCAGGCCCGTACGGCCCCCCGCCGGTCGGGGCCGGCCAGCACGGCGGCGAGCGCGGTCAGCCGGGCGCCCGGCCAGCCCGCGACGTCGTCCAGCCGGGCGGAGGCCCAGCCGTAGCGCAGGTGGCGGGGCGACTTGTGGCCGACCATCGCGTCCAGGGTGTTCACGGCGCGGAAGGCCAGCAGCCCGGGGACGCCGGCGAGGGCTCCCCACACCAGCGCCCCGACGACCGCGTCGGAGGTGTTCTCGGCGACCGACTCCACGACGGCGCGGGCCATCTGCTGCTCGTCCAGGGCCTGCGGGTCGCGCCCGCACAGGTGCGGCAGCCGCTCCCGGGCCACCTCGGCGTCCCCGGCGGCGAGCGCCCCGCCGATGGCGCGGGCCTCCCGGCCCAGCGAGGTGCCGCCTACGACGGCCCAGGTGGCGGCCGCGGTCAGGGCGATACGGGCGGCCGCGGGCCGGGAGCGCACGGCCCGCGCGCCCAGCGCGCCGACGGCGGCCGCGCCCCCGGCGCACACCAGGGTGTGCAGGACGCCCCGGGCGCGGTCGTCGCGCCACAGGGCGCGCTCGACGGCTGCGGCGGTTCGTCCGAAGGCTGCCACGGGGTGCCCTCGGCGCGGATCACCGAGGATCCGGTCGCCGATCAGGCCCGCCGTGGCCCCGTACGCGAAAACGCGATCGGCACGCATGGTGGCAGGTATGTCCTCACTCAGGGTCCGCGCCCTGGTTCGACGTGACCGGCGACGAGAGTTCCTGGCTCCCGGATCGCACTCGGCCGAGTGCTCCGGTGACAGTGGCGGGACCGCGCCGGATTCGCACCGGACTTCCTCTCCATGCCGCCGTATTGGCTCGGGCAGTCCACCACGCACCGCGAAGGCCCGTCAACTCGCCGTTGACCTGGGACGGGGCGTGCGACGGGGCGGGCGAGGACGTATGCGAAAGCTCCCCCCGGGACAAACCCGGAGGGAGCCTTGACGCGTGGTGCGCAGGTGTCTCAGCTGATGATCAGGTAGATGCCGTACGTCACGGCCACCGCGCACAGCGCGAAGCAGGCGTACGCGCCGCTGCGGGCCACGGTGGCGGCGCCGCCCTGTTCGGTGGCGGACTCGTGCCTGGAGAGGCCCACGAGACCCAGGGTGAAGAGGGCCACGAGTGCGACGGTGGCGGAGAGGCTGACCCCGAAGACGGAGCCGAGTGCTGCCCAGTCGATCTTCATACTGCCGTTTCCTCTGTCGTTCTCGGGGTCAGACCGCGGCGGCCGGAGCCGCAGGGGTCGCGGGGGTCGCCGTCGAGGCCGGGATGGTGGCCCTGAGGTCTTCGTCCGTCACCGCGGCGGTCGTACCCGCGATCGGCGGGACGGCCACGGCGGCCATGGCGGTGGTGACCACACCGGGCTGCTCCGCCTCGGTGGCGGCGAGCGGCTCCACGTCGTTGACGTTGTGGTGGTCGACGACCTGGCGGCGGGAGATGAGCCAGATGGCGAAGCAGGAGGCGACCAGGAAGACCGCGACGGCGGCGACGCCGACGTCACCGGTCCGCATGACCAGCTCGGCGCCGGAGGCGACCAGCGCCGCGGCCGGCAGGGTCAGGCCCCAGGCGATGAACATGCGGGTGGCGGTGGACCAGCGGACCACACCGCCCTTGCGGCCCAGGCCCGCACCCATGACCGCACCGGAGCAGGCGTGGGTGGTGGAGAGGGAGAAGCCGAGGCTGGAGGAGGCCAGGATGACGCTGGCGGCCGAGGTCTGGGCGGCGAAGCCCTGCTGCGGCTGCAGGTCGGTCAGGCCGCTGCCCATGGTGCGGATGATGCGCCAGCCGCCCAGGTAGGTGCCCATCGCGATGGCCATGCCGGCGGAGACGATGACCCACACCGGCGGGTTGGAGCCGGGGGCGAGCGCACCGCCGGCGATCAGCGCCAGGGTGATGATGCCCATCGTCTTCTGCGCGTCGTTGGTGCCGTGCGCGAGGGAGACGAGACCGGCCGAGGCGATCTGGCCGGCGCGGTAGCCCTTGGTGGAGGTCTTCTCGCCGACCTTGGTGCCGAGCTTGTACGTGATCTTGGCGGCCAGCAGCGCGGCGATTCCGGCGACCAGGGGCGCGGCGAGCGCGGGGATGAGCACCTTGGTGACGACGACGCTGCCGTTGACGGCGTCGAGGCCGGCGGAGGCGACCGCGGCACCGATCAGACCGCCCATGAGGGCGTGGGAAGAGCTGGAGGGGAGCCCGACGAGCCAGGTGACGAGGTTCCAGAGGATCGCGCCGACCAGGGCGGCGAAGATCACTTCTGGCTGAATGCCCTCTTCGTTGACCAGGCCCTTGGAGATCGTCTTGGCGACCTCCACGGACATGAACGCGCCGACGAGGTTCAGCACGGCGGACATGGCCACCGCAGTCTTGGGCTTGAGGGCGCCGGTCGAGATGGTGGTGGCCATCGCGTTGGCCGTGTCGTGAAAACCGTTCGTGAAGTCGAACACGAGAGCGGTGATGATCACGATCCCGAGGAGAAGCGTTATGTGCTCCATTTACCCAGGCTTCTGTTTGACGTCAGTGGCTCGTGGACCGTAAGCAACCTGGATGAACGGAAGGTGAACTGACATGGGCGGTGCGGTGTCTGCCCGAGGCGTGCGATCGGGACGTTTGTCCCCCCAGTGGCGTAGATATACCGATTAATGCACGTCAGGGCCCGGTGAACGGGACCCTCCGCAGGGGACTTCCGGCACCCGGCTCCCCCGTGCGGCCCCGCGAAGAGATTCAGATCACCCTCCGGTGGCGCGCCCGGTGGCCCCCCGTGGCCCCGGCCCCGACACTGGAGCGGTGCGCACCGCTACAGCGACGGCAGCGGCCGTCACCACGACCCTCCTGGGTGCCGGTGCGGCCGCTGTCGTGGCCGCCGCCTTGGCCGGCCGGTACGCCGCCGACGCGGCGCTGCGGCCCGAGCCCGGCCGCCCCCTGCCCGGCGGGCCCCGGCTCATCGTCCACTCCACCGCCGCCGGCCGCATCGAGCTGACGCGCTCGCTGGCCTCCCTGCGCGCCGGTACGTACGGACTGACCGCGCCCGGGGTGCACGCGGTCGTCGGCCCGGTGATCGCCGACGCCCCGCACGATCCCGACACCGTCGTACGCCGTCTGCTCGCCGTCACCCACGGCAGCCTCGACCCCGGCACCCGCGTCACCCTGACCCCGCAGGTCCACCTGGGCAACCCGCGCACCGCCCTCGGCCTCGACCACGCCGACGTGGACGTCCCCGGCGAGCTCGGGGCGCTGCCCGCCTGGTTCGTGCCCGCCGCCCGCGACACTTGGGTGATCACCGTCCACGGGCTCGGCGCCACCCGCGAGCACCCGATGGTGGTGATGCCCTTCCTGCACCGCCACCGGCTGCCCGTCCTCGACGTGGCCTACCGGGGCGACCTCGGCGCCCCCGCCCCCCCGGACGGCCTCGGCCACCTCGGCGAGTCGGAATGGCGCGACCTCGACGCCGCCATCCGCTACGCGCTGCGCTACGGCGCCCGCCGAGTGATCCTGCACGGCTGGTCCAGCGGCGCGGCCATGGCCCTGCGGGCCGCCGAGCGCTCGGCGCTGGCCGACCGGATCTCCGGGCTGGTGCTCGACTCGCCCGTCCTCGACTGGCACGCCACCCTGCGCGCGCTCGCCGCGGCCCGCCGCACCCCGGCCGCGCTGCTGCCCTTCGCGGTCCGGGCGGCCGAGGCGCACGCCGGACTGCGGGCCGACCACCGGGCGCCGGGGGCGGACCCCGGCGCACTGAAGGTGCCCGTCCTGATCTTCCACGGCCCGGACGACGCGCTCGCCCCCTGGGAGCCCGCCCGCCGGCTCGCCGCCGCGCGGCCGGACCTCGTCACCCTGCATCCCGTCCGCGAGGCGGCGCACGGGGCGATGTGGAACGCCGACCCGGCGGGTTACGAGGAGGCCTTGCGCCGCTTCCTCACCCCTCTCATGTGAAGGCCGTGTGCCGCAGGAGGCAGGGTGGGCGGTTTGTCCCACTACCTCCCCGTGGTGACAGGTGGAACTGGCTGGTTCCGTTTGGGCTTTCGGCCGGTGACGGGCGAGACTGCTTCCGTGACGTCCCGAACGCCTGATGAGCAGTTGGCTCGCGACTCCAGACTCCGACTCGTCTCCCCCCGGTCCGTTGCCACGGCCCGCAAGGCGGTGACCGACCGGCGAACCCGGACCACCCCGAGGCCTCCGGCGGGCACCCCCGCCACGGCCGACCTCGCGAACCGGGCCCGCGCCTCGCTGGCCGACGCCGTACGGCTGGCGCGCTGGGCCGAGCTCAACCTCGGTGCCGGGGACGGTGGTCGGCCCGCGCCCGCGGCCGCGCTGCCCGCCTCCGACGTCGAACGCGCCGCCGCCGAACTGCACCTGACGCACGGCCAGATCCGGGTCGGCTGGGACCGGTCCCGGCTCGCCGGCCTGGTCGAGGTGCACGGCGGCCATGCCCGCCCCGGCTGGCGGCTGCGCGCCTGGGACCGCGACGACACCGCCGTACTGCGCGGCTGGGTCGCCCTCTTCGACGCCTGGTCGCTGGTCCACCCGGCCCCCGCCGACATCGCCCCCGCAGTCGTCGCCGAGGTCGTCGAGGCCATGCCCCAGCTGCTCTCCCTGCTCCAGCTGTCCGCCGGACCCGTGAGCGTCCCCGACCTGCTGGACCTGCTCGGGCAGCGCGTAGAGGAACTGCGCGACGAACGGTGCGAGATCCCCTACGAGACCGCCGCGCCGGACGCCGCGCCGGGCGCCACGCCCGCCGTGGCCCCCGTGCCGCTCGCCCGCCTGCTGCGCTGGGCGCTCGGCGGACTCGCCGCGGTCGACGCCGTCACCCTCGGCCCGGCGCAGGCCACCCTGACCCCGCTCGGCAGCTGGGCGGTGTGGGTCAAGCTGGAGCAGATCTGCGTCGCCGCGCAGAGCCCGGCGGGGAACATCGAGCAGTCCGCCGCCGCCATGCTGCACGGCTGCGCCCGGCTCACCCCGGGCCCGGCCCGCGCCGAGTACCAGGCCTGGCTCGCCGCCCGGCCGGTCGGCCACGCCGTCTCCGAGCTGCTGCACGCGGCCCGCGGCGAGGACGCCCTGCTGCGCGGCCTGGCCTTCGAGGCCCTGCGCGTGGTCGGCGCCCCCGCCGAACCCGATGTGCGGGCGGCCTCGCGGGAGGCGACGCTGCGCCCCTACGCGCTGCTCTGGCTCGCCGAGCACGACGGGGTGGACCCCGACGAGGCCCAGGACGTCCTGACCGCCGAGGAGTCGACCTGGCTCTGGGTGGACACCGCGGCCGCCATCGCCGACCACGGCGAGGCCGACCTGCTGGCCCGCCACCTGGACTCGGCCGTGCGGACCACCGTCCCGCGGCTGCTGGACGAGGTCCGCGCGGTGGGCCACCCCCGCACCGTGCAGGTGCTGGTCGCGCTGGCCGCCGCCCACCCCGACCCGGCCCTCGCCAAGGCGGTGCGCCGGGCGGCCTTCCAGGTCCACACCGGCGGCGCGTAGCGCCCCGTACGAGGGCAGTCAGGGGCGGAAGCGGAACCGGAAGCGCCGCGGGCCGGTCAGACCTGCGGCGCGTAGGTCCCGAAGCTCCAGATGTTGCCCTCGGCGTCCTTGGCCATGTAGTCCCGCGACCCGTAGTCCTGGTCGGTCGGCTCCATCAGGATCCGCACCCCGTGCTCGACGGCCCGGCGGTGGTGCGCGTCCACGTCGTCGACCACGACGTAGACCCCCACCGGGCCCGCGCCCTCCATGGCCTTGTCGAAGGCGCCGCCCCGGCCCTTGCTGCCGAGCATCACCGCGCCGTTCCCGTACGACAGCTCCGCGTGCATCACGGCGCCGTCATCCCCCTCGTACACCGCCACCTGGGTGAAGCCGAAGGCCTCCGTCAGCTGCTGGATCGCGGCCTTGGCGTCGCCGTAGAGCAGCGTCGGGTAAATGGACGGAACACCTGCCATGACGATCACTCCCTCTCGTGCAGTGCGGGTCGGTGAATGGGTCGGCATGTGACCCGCACCACAGCATGGCAGGCGCCGCCGACAGTCAGCGGAAGGTGTTGCACTGGGCCATGTCACCCGTGCGGTAACCCTGGTAGAACCACTGCTGGCGCTGCTCGGCGCTGCCGTGGGTCCAGGATTCCGGGGTCACCCGGCCCTGGAACTTCTCCTGGATCCGGTCGTCGCCGACCGCGGCCGCCGCGTCCAGGCCGTCCCGGATGTCCTGGTCCGTCAGGCTGGTGATCAGCGGCCGGCCCGTGGACTCGTCCGGCGTCGTCGTCGCGTGGCGCGCCCACACCCCGGCGTAGCAGTCGGCCTGGAGCTCGACCTTGACCGCGTTGCTGTTCGCGCCCTGCTGCCCGTCCTGGGCCCTCTGCAGGGTGCCGGTCAGGTTCTGGATGTGGTGCCCGTACTCGTGGGCGATCACGTACGCCTGGGCGAAGGGTCCGCCGGAGGCGCCGAACTTCGTCCGCAGGTCGTCGAAGAAGCCGAGGTCCAGGTAGACCTGCCGGTCACCGGGGCAGTAGAAGGGGCCGACCGCAGCGGTCGCCGCCCCGCAGGCCGTGTTCACCCGGCCGGTGAAGAACACCGTCTGCGCCGGGCTGTACTGGCCCTGGCGCCGCTGGAATTCCTGCTTCCAGAAGTCCTGGACGCTGTTGACCACCGCGACCATCCGGCAGTCCTCCCGCTCGTTCGCGTCCTTGCCGGTCTTGCAGGTCTGCTGCACCTGCGCGATGGAGGAGGAGGCCGCCGTGGGCTCCGAGCTGCCGTCGGTCAGGCCCAGCTGCTCCGGCCCCACCCCGAACAGCAGCCCCATGATCAGCGCGATGAGACCGACGATGCCGCCGCCGATCGTGGCCTTCCCGCCCGGGATGCGGCCGCCGCCGCGCACGTCCTTGACCTCGGAAGTGTCCAGATTGGCGTTGTCGTCGAACTGCATCCCGCACCGCCCTCGAATCCACGTGGCCGCCCCTGCGGCGAGTATCAACCCGTTCATCCTGATACGCGCCCGGGCGCACCGGTGTGATCCGTGCGCCGAACGGGGGACCCGGGGGAGCGGAGGCTGGCCGTCCGGCGGCCCGGAAAGTAGTTGCGCACCCCCGGTAGAATGACTCTCATGGCAAATCTCCTCGCGGATTAGCGGCGTCGAAGCTTCGCGTCCTGCCTTCCGCCGTCCCCACCCCGCCCTGGAGTATTTCCGTGATCACCGCCACCGGCGTCGAGCTGCGCGCCGGCGCCCGCGTCCTCATCGAGTCCGCTTCCTTCCGCATCGCCAAGGGCGACCGCATCGGCCTGGTCGGCCGCAACGGAGCGGGCAAGACCACCCTCACCAAGTGCCTCGCGGGCGAGGGGCAGCCGGCCGCCGGCTCCATCGCCCGCTCCGGCGAGGTCGGCTACCTCCCGCAGGACCCGCGCACCGGCGACCTCGAGGTCCTGGCGAGCGACCGGATCCTGTCCGCGCGCGGCCTCGACGTCCTGCTCAAGAAGATGCGGATGAACGAGGAGCGCATCTCCAACGGCTCCGGCGCCACCCGTGAGAAGGCGATGCGCCAGTACGAGCGCCAGGAGACGGAGTTCCTCACCAAGGGCGGGTACGCCGCCGAGTCCGAGGCCGCGACCATCTCCGCGGCCCTCGGCCTTCCCGACCGGGTACTCGGCCAGCCGCTGCACACCCTCTCCGGCGGCCAGCGCCGCCGCGTGGAGCTCGCGCGCATCCTCTTCTCGGACGCCGACACCCTGCTCCTCGACGAGCCCACCAACCACCTCGACGCCGACTCGATCGTGTGGCTGCGCGACTACCTGAAGAACTACCGCGGCGGCTTCATCGTGATCTCCCACGACGTCGACCTGGTCGAGACCGTCGTGAACAAGGTGTTCTACCTGGACGCCAACCGCGCCCAGATCGACGTCTACAACATGGGCTGGAAGCTCTACCAGCAGCAGCGCGAGGCCGACGAGAAGCGCCGCAAGCGCGAGCGCCAGAACGCCGAGAAGAAGGCCGCGGCCCTCAACTCCCAGGCCGACAAGATGCGCGCCAAGGCGACCAAGACCGTCGCCGCGCAGAACATGGCCAAGCGCGCCGACCGCCTGCTGGCCGGCCTGGAGGCCGTCCGCGTCTCCGACAAGGTCGCCAAGCTGCGCTTCCCGGACCCGGCGCCCTGCGGGAAGACCCCGCTGACCGCCGAGGGCCTGTCGAAGTCGTACGGCTCGCTGGAGATCTTCACCGACGTCGACCTGGCCATCGACAAGGGCTCCCGCGTCGTCATCCTGGGCCTCAACGGCGCCGGCAAGACCACCCTGCTGCGCCTGCTGTCGGGCACCGAGAAGCCGGACACCGGCACGGTCGTCCCCGGCCACGGCCTCAAGCTCGGCTACTACGCCCAGGAGCACGAGACCCTGGACCCCGAGCGCACGGTGCTGGAGAACATGCGTTCCTCCGCCCCGGACCTGGACCTGGTCGCCGTCCGCAAGACCCTCGGCTCCTTCCTGTTCTCCGGCGACGACGTGGACAAGCCGGCCGGGGTGCTCTCCGGCGGCGAGAAGACCCGCCTGGCCCTGGCCACGCTGGTCGTCTCCTCCGCCAACGTGCTGCTGCTCGACGAGCCCACGAACAACCTCGACCCGGCCAGCCGCGAGGAGATCCTGGGCGCGCTGCGCACCTACAAGGGCGCGGTCATCCTCGTCACGCACGACGAGGGGGCCGTGGAGGCGCTGGAGCCGGAGCGGATCATCCTGCTCCCGGACGGCGTGGAGGACCTGTGGGGCCCGGACTACCGGGACCTCGTGGCACTCGCCTGACGTGTGATCCAGTTCCTTATGGATCATTCGGCTCAGGCGTGATCCATCATCTGAGTGAGACGGTCTCGTACCGCCGCACGCTCTTCGACGGCCCCGGCCGCATCCTCACGGATGCGTGACCGGGGTCGCTCTTTTTCGACGTCCGGCCCCTGACCTGGTGATTCCTGCCGAGCGGTAAGGAGTGTGACGGAGGTCATGCAGCGGAAGAGGAGATTCCGTTCTGCTCGCGTGTCCACTCCTCGGGAAATGCCGTCGTACCGACCTTGCTGAATGGGTGGCCAGGAAGCGTGGGAGGGGTGATCATGAGAAGTCCAGAGCGCACTTCCCATGAGGAGGCACGGGTGGCCGAGACTCTGAAGAAGGGCAGCCGGGTAACCGGCGCCGCGCGCGACAAGCTCGCGGCAGACCTGAAGAAGAAGTACGACTCCGGTGCGAGTATCCGGGCGCTGGCCGAAGAGACCGGCCGGTCCTACGGATTCGTCCACCGGATGCTCAGCGAGTCCGGAGTCACGCTGCGCGGTCGCGGTGGCGCGACGCGTGGCAAGAAGGCGGCTGCGGCCTGACCCACCGGTTCCACATTTGGTCCCGATCAGTCCCGATGGTTCCCATGGTTCCAGCGGTTTCAGCTCCGACGGTTCCTTCGGTGACCCCCGGTCGGCCCCATGGCCGGCTGGGTGGTTACTGTGCAGTCACTTAGGCCGAGATCGCGGCCGACTGCACACCGGAGGCACACAGATGGCTCTGCTCGACAAGGACGGCGTACGGCTCACCGTCGACGACACGGTCGCCACGGTGACACTGACCAATCCGGCCAAGCGAAACGCTCAATCCCCCGCGCTCTGGCGGGCGTTGGCGGAGGCCGGACGGTCGTTGCCGGGCACCGTCCGGGTCGTCGTGCTGCGCGGCGAGGGCAAGTCCTTCTCCGCAGGGCTCGACCGGGCGGCATTCACTCCCGAAGGCTTCGAGGGTGAGCCTTCCTTCCTTGACCTGGCGCGCGGTTCGGACGAACTACTCGACTCCACCATCGCCGAATACCAGGAAGCGTTCACCTGGTGGCGGCGCAACGACGTCGTCTCCATCGCCGCCGTGCAGGGGCACGCGATCGGTGCCGGCTTCCAGCTCGCGCTCGCGTGCGACCTGCGCGTTGTCGCTGACGACGTGCAGTTCGCCATGCGCGAGACCAGTCTGGGCCTGGTGCCCGACCTCGCCGGCACCCATCCGCTGACCTCCCTGGTCGGCTACGCCCGCGCGCTCGAGATCTGCGCGACGGGGCGCTTCGTGCATGCCGAGGAAGCCGAGCGCGTCGGCCTCGCCAACCTGGTCGTACCGGCCGGGGAGCTCGACGCCGCCGTCCAGGACCTCACCACCGCGCTGCTGGCTCCGCCGCGCGACGCCGTCATCGAGACCAAGTCGCTGCTGCGCGGCGCAGGGTCCCGGGCGTACGACGAGCAGCGCACCGCCGAGCGTGCGGCGCAGGCCCGCCGGCTGCGCGACCTGGCCGGCCTCTCCGACTGACCCGCCTCCCACTCAGACTCGCCCAGCCCCGCCCGGGGGACCCCCGGGCGGGGCTGGGTCGTGCCACGCGCGGGACGGCATCAGCTGAAATCCAGCCCCGCCGGCGATTGGGGCGCGGGTCCGGGCGGAGCCCGGGGGGCCCGGTCGACCGGCGTAGCCCGTGCGCCCGAGCGGTCGCCGACTTACGGTGGTCAGGAGGAGTCCGCACGCGCGAAGGGACAGCCGATGACCGAATCCGTTTCAGGGAGCATCGCCAAGGACCCCGGCGACCGGGGCCGCACCACCATCGCCGACGGAGTGGTCGAGAAGATCGCCGGGCTAGCCGCCCGCGAGGTGCTCGGCGTCCACGCCATGGGCAGCGGCAGCGGCCTCTCCCGCACTTTCGGCGCCGTCCGCGACCGCGTCCCCGGCGGCTCCAAGGCGTCCGTCAGCCGGGGCGTGAAGGCCGAGGTCGGCGAGGTCCAGACCGCGCTGGACCTGGAGATCATCGTCGAGTACGGCGTGTCGATCCGGGACGTGGCCCGGGCCGTCCGTGAGAACGTCATCTCTGCGGTGGAGCGGATGACCGGCCTGGAGGTCGTCGAGGTCAACATCGCGGTCAGCGACGTCAAACTTCCGGACGAGGAAGACGAAGAGCCGGAATCCCGGCTCCAGTAGCCGTTCCTTTTGCCGAAGGGAGTCCGCATGAGCATGGCGGTCGCCGGCCTGTTGGCCGGCATGACACTGGGATTCGCCGGTTACTTCGGTGGATTCGGGGCCTTTCTACTGGTGGCCGCCCTCGGCGCCATCGGCTTCGTCGTCGGCCGGTTCCTCGACGGCGATCTGGATCCGGGCGACCTGTTCCGCCCCCGCAACCGCGACGACCGGCGCAGGTGAGGCCCCGATGAGCACACCGCGCACCACCCCGCCCCGGTTGGCCGCCGCCGATCGGGGGGCCATCCGTATCGCCGACCGGGTCGTGGCCAAGATCGCCGCGCAGGCGGCCCGGGAGGCGCTCGCCGCGCAGCGCGGCGCGAGGAGTACGGGCGTGCCCCCGCCGCATGCCGTCGTCACCGTGCACCATGACATCGCACGCGTACGGGTAAGCCTGGAGCTCGACTACCCCGGCGACCTCGCCGCCCAGTGCGCGGCCGTACGAAGGCTGGTCGCCGACCGCGTCGAGGCGTACGCGGCGATGACCGTACCCGAGGTGGACATCGACATCGAGCACCTCCACGCCCCGCCGACGGGGACCGCCACCGGCCGGGTCCGGCGGCTGCGGTGACGGCTCGGCTCCGCTCCGCCCGGCGGATCCCGGCCGCCCTCGCCGCGCTCGTCGTGCTCGGGGTGGCGGGCCTGTTCCTCTACGACCTGGCCGCCGTACGGGCCCACCGGCCCGGGATGCGCTGGCGCCGCGAACTCGCCCACCAGCTGGAGCGCCACACCCCGGCGGACCTCTGGGTGATGGTCGCGGGCGGGATCCTCGCCGTGGCCGGGGCCGTACTCCTCGTACTCGCCGTCACTCCGGGGCTGCGCAGGATCCTGACGATGCGCACCGCGGACGCCGAGGTCCGCGCCGGGCTCGACCGCAAGGGCGCCGCGCAGGTGCTGCGGGACCGGGCCATGGAGGTGTCCGGGGTGCGCTCGGTACGGGTCCGCGTGGGCCGCAGCCGCGCCGGGGTCCGGGCCGCCTCGCACTTCCGCGAGCTGGAGGAGGTACGGGCGGACCTGGACGCGGTGCTCGCCGTCGGCATCGAGGAGCTCGGGCTGGCGCACCCGATGGAACCCCGGGTACGGGTGAACCGCGCCGCCGGGAACAAGCGGTGAGCGGGATGCTCGGAGCCGTGAACCGGGCGCTGCTGGCGCTGTGCGGGCTCGCGCTGCTGGCGGGCGGGGTGTTGCTGCTGACGGCTTCCGGGCCGTTCGGCGGGCGCCACGCACCGCTGCTGAGCGCCGAGGCGCGGCGCCACCACTGGCACGCCGAGGGCTGGTGGTGGTGGGCGGTGGCGGCCGGGCTCGCGCTGTGCGTGCTGCTGGCGCTGTGGTGGCTGCTGTCCCAGCTGCGACGCCCCCGGCTGGCGGCGGCGCTGGTGGACACCGGGGACGGCGCGTTCGCCGTGCTGCGGGGCCGGGCGCTGGAGAAGGCGGTGGCCGCGGAGGCGGGCGCCCTGGACGGGGTCGCGCGGTGCCGGGTCGTGCTGCTCGGACGCCGGGGCGCGCCGCGCCTGCGGGTGGCGCTGGAGCTGGAGCCCCACGCGGTGCCGGCCGATGCGCTGGCCGCCCTGGAGGGACCGGTGCTCGAACACGCCCGCACCTCGGCGGGCCTGCCCGAGCTGCCGGTCGAGGCCCGCCTGGAGGTGACCTCCCACCGGGCGCAGCGGGTCACGTGAGGCCTGCTGCGCCCCGCCCGGTGGCGCGGGCCCGTCAGAAGCCGTGCCGGGCGCCGCCGTCGACCGGGAGCATCAGGCCCGTCAGGTAGGAAGCCGCCGGGGAGAGCACGAAGGCGGCCGTGCGGCCGAACTCCTCCGCGGTGCCGTAGCGGCGCAGCGGGATGCGGGACTCGTGCCCCGCGCGGGCTGCCCGCGCGTCGCCGGACAGGGCGTCGAGCTCCCGCACCCGGTCGGTGTCGATGCGGGCCGGCAGCAGGCCGACCACCCGGATCCCGCGGGGGCCGAGCTCCACCGACAGGGACTTCGCGAAGCCCGCGAGCCCGGGGCGCAGCCCGTTGGAGATGGTGAGGCCCGGGATCGGCTCGTGGACGGAGCCCGACAGGACGAAGCCGATGACCCCGCCCTCGCCCAGTTCCGCCGCCGCCGCGCGGGCGAGGCGCACCGCCCCGAGGAAGACCGACTCGAAGGCGGCCGTCCACTGCTCGTCGGTATTGTCCTGCGCGGAGCCGGGGGCCGGGCCGCCGACGCTGATGAGGATGCCGTCGAAGCGGCCGAAGTGCTCGCGTGCCGCGGCGATCAGCCGGGAGGCCGCCGCCGGGTCGGAATTGTCCGCCGCCACGCCCAGCGCGTTCGGGCCCAGTTCGGCGGCGGCCCGCTCGGCGCGCTCCGCGTCGCGGCCGGTCACGATCACCTTCGCGCCGTCGGCGGCCAGTTCGCGGGCGGAGGCGTAGCCCAGGCCCCGGGTGGCGCCGGTGACGACGTAGACGCGGTCCTTCAGTCCAAGATCCATGCGGCCAACGCTACGCGGTCGTCGGCTCCAGGTCCGCGGCAGCGGCCTCCTTGGCCGCCGCCTCCTCGCGGTCGCGCTTCTCCCGGCGGACCAGGACCACCCAGCCCGCCGGAACGCCCAGCGTGAACAGCCACCACTGGATGGCGTACGCCATGTGCGGGCCGATCGAGTCGTGGTCGGGCTCGGCGACCACCTCGGGGCTGCCGTCCGACGGGACCGGAGCGGTGAGTTCCAGGTAGCCGCCGAGGACCGGCTTGCCCAGGGACTCCTGCTGCTGCTCACTGTTGATGAGCATCACCTGGCGGTCGGGCAGGCCCTTGCGGTCCTTGATGCCGCTGCCGCCGCTGGTCTCGTCGGCCTTCAGCCGTCCGGTCACCGTCACCTCGCCCGAGGGGGCGGCCGGCACCGGCGGGTAGGCGCGCGGGTCGTCGCCGCCCGGCACCCAGCCGCGGTTGACCAGCACCACGCGGCCGTCGGCGAGCACCAGCGGGGTCAGGACCTGGAAGCCGACCTTGTCGTCGTTGGAGGTGCGCATCCGTACGACGACCTCGTGCGCGGGGTCGTACGTGCCGGTGGCGGTGACGGCGCGCCAGAAATCGGCGCGCGGGACCTCGTGGCCCGGGGCGGTGATCTCGGCCACGGGGACCGGCTTCGCGGACAGGTTCGCAGCGATCAGCTCGTTCTGCGCGACCCGGTGCTCATGGCGGTGGAACTGCCAGAACCCCAGCTTGATCATCGCGGGGATGAGGACGAGGCCGATGAGGGTGAGGCACACCCACTGCCGGGTCAGCACAAAGCGGTACACGCCCACGACGGTACCCCCAGCGGCGAGGACCCCGGCGGCCGGGTGGCCGTCCGGGGTCGCAGGAAGCGGGGAGGGGGAGAGGGGGAGGGGCGTGGGGGGGCGCGGGAGTCAGACGCGGTCGATGATGCCCGCCTTCCCTTCCGCGCGGGCGCAGTGCCCGCCGCAGAACCACTGGCCCTCGACCTCGACGCCCTGGCCGATGATCTGGACCCGGCAGTGCTCGCAGATGGGCGCCATGCGGTGAATGGCGCAGGAGAAGCAGTCGAAGACGTGCACGGCGCCCTGCGCGTGCACCTCGAAGGACATGCCGTAATCGTTTCCGCAGACTTCGCAACGTGCCATGGGCCGCATGCTGCGCAGGGCGGCCCACCGGAACAAGATCCACCGGGGTGAGTCGCCGCGCCTGCACCCGGCCGGCCCAACGAGCGGACCGCCGCGCGTGCCAACGCCAGGCTCACCGCCCCGGGCTCGCGCCCCAGGCCCACCGCCCCGGGCCCACCGCCCCGGGCCCACCGTCTCGGGCTCCCGCCCCGGCCTCCCGCCCCGGGTTCAGGCGCAGTCTTGCGCCGGAGCCACGTCCCGCAGCAGCTGCGTGAAGGCGGCCTCGTCGACGACCGGCGTGCCGAAGGCCTTCGCCTTGACCGTCTTGGAGGTCGCCGAGTCCGGGTCGTTGGTCACCAGCAGGCTCGTGAGCCGCGACACACTCGTCGCGATGTGCAGGCCCGCCTCGACCGCGCGGTCCTCCAGCAGCTCCCGGTCCACCGAGGTGTCGCCGGAGAACGCGATCCGCATGCCCTGCTTGAGCGGCTTGCCGTCCTCGAAGCGCCCCGGGTTCGGGTGCGGGCACGGCGGCCGCTTGCGCGAGGGCCGCCAGCTGCCGCTCCCGTACGAGGCCTGGTACCCGATGCGCGGGACGGCGGGGGAGTCCGACCACTCCGTCAGCGGCCGGCACTCCAGCAGCGGCAGCCGCACGTTGTCCCGAGCGGCCGCGTGCAGCGACGGACGGAACGCTTCCGCCAGCACCCGGGCGTCGTCCAGCGCGTGGTGCGCGCGCTGCTGGACCACGCCGAAGTGCGCCGCGAGCGACTCCAGCTTGTGGTTGGGCAGCGGAAGGTGCAGTTCCTTCGACAGGGCGATGGTGCACAGCCGCTGACGGGTCGGCGCGTTCTCGGCGGCCCGCGCGTACTCCCGGGCGATCATCTGCCAGTCGAAGATGGCGTTGTGCGCGACGAGCACCCGGTCCGCGAGGCGGCCGGCGAACTCCTCGGCGATGTCCTTGAAGAGCGGCGCATCGGCGAGCACGTCACTGGTGAGCCCGTGGATCCACACCGGTCCGGGGTCCCGCTGCGGGTTGACCAGGGTGTACCAGTGGTCCTCCACATTGCCGTGCGCGTCGAGCCGGTAGACGGCGGCAGAGACTATCCGGTCGTCACGAGCGAGCCCGGTGGTCTCCACGTCGACGACCGCGTACCCCTGGGGGTAGGCGGTCGGCCACGTCGTCTCTGGGGTCGTACGGTCGGCGAGCATGGTCACAGAGGATATCGGCCCGGACCGACAGCCGGGGCCCGATGTCCTGTCAGCCCAGTTCCGCCACGAGGTCACCGGCGCTCACCCGGGCGAAGGAATCCGGTGCCTCGGCCGGCCCGGGGAAGAGCCGGTACGCCGTACCCGAGGCCCCTTCGGGGGCCACGCTCGCGTGCGTCAGCGCCAGGAACACCCGCCTGCCCGCCGCCAGTTCGGCGGCGGCCGCGTCGGCGTCATCGCGCGGCATCCGGGCCTGCGGCGGCTCCAGGGCCGCGATCCGGGCGGCGAATCCGGCGGGCTCCTCGGAGGCCTGCGCCCGGTAGACCCACAGCTCGTCGAGCAGTCCGGGCAGCGGCGCCCGGCGTACGACGGCCACCTCGCGGGAGCGGACGGCGGCCCGCCACACCGCCAGGTCCCACAGGGTCGTGCGGGCGCCGGAGCCGAAGTGCGCGCAGACGTCGGCGGCCACGGCCCCCAGTCGGGCGCCCCCGGCGGAGGCGACGCTCTGGAACTCGTCGGCCGCCGGCAGATGGACGTCCGCCCACAGGGCCCGGCGCGCGGCCAGGTCCACCACCATCGGCAGGCAGACCCGCGACTCGCCCGTCAGGTCGAAGCGCTGGCGGACGGTGCGCGGATCGTACGAGGAGTCGCGCGGGCCCCCGGCGGGCAGCGCCATGAAGCCGGCGAAGGCGTCGGGGAGCTCCTCGAAGGGCACGTTGTTGAAGCTGAAGACCAACGGGACCGCGTACGCGTCGCCGTGGCGGGCGAGCGCGGGCAGGTCGAGGTCGACGTACTCGGTGGCCCCCCGGGGCGCCGGGGCGGAGGTGAGGTCGCCGGAGTGCACGGCGGCCCGGTCCGGCCCGTGCGTGAGGCTGGTGTAGTCGCACAGGCCGGTGAAGTTCCAGTCGGCGTCGAAGAAGGCGACGGACAGGTCGAGGTCGGTGCGGTTGCCCTCCGGCTCCGTCCAGTGCAGGAACAGCCGCAGTACCTCGCCCTCCGGCAGGGTCTGCACGCTGCCCCGCGGCACCGCCACCAGCGCCTTGGCGGCCGTGCGCTCGCCGAAGGGCACCGTCAGGTCCGCGAGCGCGGAGTCGAGGACGGCCAGGTCGTACGGGTCCCCCTGCGCGCCCGCGAACCGGCGCAGCACCTCGCCCTCCAGCAGCGTGACGACGCTGGAGACGAGCGGGGCGGGCAGCGGCGGGCGCCGCTCGGGCACGGACTGCGCGGAGGCGACCTGGCCGCGCGGGAAGAACACCCGGCGCGACCCGGTGCGGTCCTCGGCGCGCACCCGCAGCGCCCCGAGCGCGGACAGCAGCGGACCCGCGCCGACGGAGGGCAGCGCGCGGGCCAGGGCCTGCTCCAGTTCGGGGAGCGGCTCTACGCCAGGGTGCAGGCGCAGCAGGTGGTCGAGGCGGCGTACGAGCTCACCCGGGCGCTGCCCGGCGAGCGCGGCCGCGGCGGACGCGTCCCCCTCGGCGAGGGCCTGCTCCAGCCGCCCGGCCCAGGTGGCGGGGCGGATCCGGCCGCCGTCCACGCGCACGGCGTCCGGGTGTGCGGCGGCGCTCTCCAGCAGCGCGGCCCCGAACGCCGTGGCGGGCGTCACGGCCGTGCCCCGGAGCACGGCGAAGGCGAGCGCGGCCCGGGGGTGGCGGCCGCGGCGCTCGAAGGGGTGCAGGGTCTCGGCGGCGCGCTTCCAGGCGGTCGGGTGCCGCAGCAGGTCCTCCACGAGGTACTGCGGGGTCAACGCGTCGAGCACGCCGAGCAGTTCCCGGCGCAGCGGCCGGGCGAGGGTGGTGAACCGGGGCAGCGGGAACAGTCCCGCGTCGCCGCCGGACAGCACGGCGAGCAGCCGCAGCACGTCGGTGGCGGTGGTCAGCCGGCCGAGCAGCCCGGCCCGGTCGGCGGCGCCGTCCCCGGTCGCGCCCCCCGTCGCGTCCCCGGTCAACAGCGCGGCGAGCACCAGCGCCTTGGTCTCGCGCACCGGGATCTCCTCGGGCAGCAGCCCGCGCCCGGCCGGGCTCAGCGGCAGCAGCGTGAGCAGGTCCTCGCGGTCCTGCGGGGAGAGCGGGGTGCGCCGGGCGAGCAGCGCGTCCACGATCGGCGTGGCGTCGGCGGCGCGGTCGGTGCCGTGCCGCAGCAGGCGCAGCGGGCCCTTGGTGGCGGCCTTGGCGGCGCCGATGGCCCGGACGGGCCGCAGGAAGGGGTCGCCGGCATCGATCTGCCGGTGGCACAGGGGGCAGCCGGAGTAGTCGGCGCCGTCCCAGCACAGCCGGCACACGAGGTGGGCGCAGGGGGCCACCGGGAAGACGGTGCGCTCCTCGCCGCACAGGACGCACGGGTGCTCGGGCTGCTGCAGCAGGTGGGCGAAGACCCGGTCGGTGTACAGCCGTTCGGTGTCGCGCGGCACGACGCCGGGAAAGCGGCGGCGGAGCGGGACGTGGGTGCGGTCCGCGCCGAGCAGGGAGTCGAGGAGGCCGGCCAACCGGGCGTGGGCGGCCGCGAGGTCCTCGGGCGGGAGCGCGGCGAGGGCGGCGTAGAGCGTGGGCGGCAGGGTGTGGCCGCGGCCCACGAGTTCCGCCTCGAGTCGGCGCAGGGCGGGGCCGGGGGCGGGGGCGCCGCCGCCGGGCGCCTGGTCGACGTAAACCGTCCGGAGCCGACGCAGCAGCACGGACTCGATGGCAGACATGTGTGTGGGTTCCCTCCGCGTACGAGAACGGGGGCGGAGAGTGGGCGCGCTGATTCGTCAGAGAAGGGGAGAAGGATGCGCGCCGGGGAGCCGCCCCCGTCGCCTTGATCCCATCACGGGCGTCCGGCCGGGGGCAACCGATTAGCGTCGGGCCGGAGCAGGGCCGCGACCAGGGCCCGTACGGAGAGCCGGAAGAGCCGTTCGGGGTCCGCCGGGCGGGCCAGCGCGCGGGCGAGCGGGGGGTCGTGGGGGGCGCCGGCCGGGTCCCAGAGCTCGCTCTCGGCGGGGGACTGGGCGGGGGAGCGCTCGCGATTGCGCTCCACGAGCACGAAGCCGATGATCTGGAACTGGATCGCGCGCACCGCGTCGGCGGCGCGGGCGCCGCGCAGCCCGGCCGCGTGCACCTCGTGGACCAGGGCCTGCTGCGAGGGCAGGAACATCCGCTCGGTGAGCCCGCGTTCGTGGACCATCGCGATCAGGTGCGGACGCGTCCGCAGTTCCCGGCGCAGGATTCGGGCCACCGAGAGGATCCGCTCGGCGGGGGTCCGGCCGGCCGGGCGGATGGCGCCCATGTCCTGCACGGTCCGCTCCACGAGCGCGTCGAGCAGGGATTCGCGGTTGCCGACGTGCCAGTAGATCGAGGTCACCGCCGTGCCCAGCTCGGCGGCCAGTTTGCGCATGGTGAGGGCGGCCGGACCGTGCTGTTTGACGAGCAGCGTGGCGGCGTCCAGCACCTCGTCGCGGGTCAGGTTGGTTCTGGCCATGGGATCCGCCCACCTTTCTGTCGGTCCGTCAGTTCTCTTGAGTGCAGGGGTCTTTACCCTTCATCGGTGTCGGTGTAACTGTGTTACAGACCTTCCTCCCGGCTATCGCCGGGCGGTACCCCCAGAAGGGTGGTGCGAGTCATGGCACGCGTACGGTACGGAGCGCGCACGGAGGCCGAGATCGCGGCGTCGCGCGAGAAGAGTTCCAAGCTCCCCGACATCTGGTCCACCGGAGTGGTGGCCGTCTGGGAGAGCGATCCGGACGTGGTGGCGGCGGTGCTGCCGCCGCCGCTCAAGCCGGCCGAACGGCCCCTCGTGCGGGCCAACATCAGCAAGGTGGACCTGCCCGGCTACCCGCTCGGCGCCGGCTCGGTGGCGGTCGCCGCCCAGCACGACGGCGTCGAGGGCTGGTACCCGCTGGTCATGCCGATGACCCACGAGCGCGCCCTGGTCGGCGGCCGCGAGGTCTTCGGCGAGCCGAAGAAGCTGGGCGAGGTCACCGTGGAGCGCGAGGGGCTCGTCGTACGGGCCTCCCTCGCCCGGCACGGGATCGCCTTCGTGGAGGTGCGCGGGGCGGTCGACCGCGAACTGCCGCCGCCCGAGCCGACGGTGAAGACCGACTTCTACTTCAAGTTCCTTCCCGCCGTGGACGGTTCGGGCTTCGACGCCGATCCGGTGCTCGTGCACTGCACGCGCAACGAGAAGGTCCGCAAGCTGGAGCACGTCACCGGGGACGTGGTGCTCCGCGAGTCGATGTTCGACCCCGTGGCCGACCTCCCCGTACGCCGGATCGTGGAGATCACCATCGGCGAGAAGACCACCGACCAGAAGGGCCGGGTCGTCGAGCGGGTCAGCGCCCAGGCCCTGCTCCCCTACATCCACCAGCGTTACGACGACCCGATGCAGATCCTCGACGGGCCGCCCGAGGGGAGCGTCTGACGTGCGACTCGAACCGGGACAGGTGGCCGTCGTCACCGGCGCCGCGAGCGGCATCGGCCTCGCCATGGCCCGCCGCTTCGCCGCCGAGGGCCTCAAGGTCGTCCTCGCCGACGTGGAGGAGGGCGCCCTGCGCAAGGCGGCCGAAGAACTCACCGCCGACGGGGCGCAGGTGCTGGCCAGGCTCGTCGACGTGAGCGAGCGCGACTCCGTGATCTCCCTCGCGGACGCCGCGTACGAGACCTTCGGAGCCGTGCACGTGCTCTGCAACAACGCGGGCGTCGGCTCCGGCGCCGAGGGCCGGATGTGGGAGCACGAGCCCAACGACTGGAAGTGGGCCTTCTCCGTCAACGTCTGGGGCGTCTTCCACGGCATCCAGGCCTTCGTCCCCCGCATGATCGCCGCCGGTGGCCCCGGCCACGTCGTCAACACCTCCTCCGGCGACGGCGGCATCGCCCCCCTGCCCACCGCGTCCGTCTACGCCGTCACCAAGGCGGCCGTGGTCACGATGACCGAATCCCTCTACGCCCACCTCAAGGCGGAGGGCGCGGACATCGGCGCCTCCGTTCTCTTCCCCGGACCGCACATGCTGCGCACCGGGTTGTGGGAGTCGCACCGCAACCGGCCCGAGCGGTACGCGAAGGAGAAGCCGCGCAAGGCCCCGTACCGCAGCCTCGACCAGTACGAGGCCGCGATGAAGCAGGCCGGCCACGAGGTGAACTTCACCCCGGTCGAGGAGGTCGCCGACCACGTCGTGGACGGCATCCGCGCCGGCCGCTTCTGGATGCTCCCGGCCAGCGAGCACAGCGACCGGCAGATCCGCGCCCGGTCGCAGTCGATGCTCGACCGCGCCAACCCCGCCTACCTGGAAAGCTTCATCCTCGACTGAGGGGCTCAGCCGTGACCGTGCCAGACGCCGCATACGAAGACCCGTATCTGATCATCTCCTCCGACTGCCACGCGGGCCTGCCGACCGCGCAGTACCGCCCCTACCTCGACTCCCGCTTCCACCCCGAGTTCGACGAGTTCCTCGGCCAGCAGGGCGCCCGCCGCGAGGAGGCCACCCGGCTCGGCGTGCGCAACGAGGCCTTCGCCGACAAGTGGTTCCACGACCACGAGGAGGGACTCAAGGGCGGCTGGGACACCACCCAGCGGCTCAAGGAACTCGACGGCGACGGCGTGGCCGCCGAGGTCGTCTTCCCGGACGCCGACGCCGTCGACAGCCAGACCGCCGCCCCCTTCGGGGTGGGCCTCGGGCTCTCCGGCGACCAGGACCCCGAGCTCGGCATGGCGGGCGCCCAGGCGCACAACCGCTGGCTCGCCGAATTCGTGGGCCAGAACCCCGAACGGCACTGCGGGGTGGCCCTGCTGCCCATCACCGGCGAGCCGTCGAAGGTGGTCGCCGAGATCCACCGGGCCAAGGAGTCCGGGCTGGGCGCGCTGATGATCCCCTCGATGTGGGTGGACAAGGCGCCGTACCACGACCGCCGCTACGACCCCGTCTGGGCGGCGGCGGCCGAGACCGCGATGCCGATCGTCACCCACTCGGGGGCCGCGCCCCGCCACGAGTACGGCGACCACCTCGGCATCTACGTCTCCGAGGTCACCTGGTGGCCGGCCCGGCCGCTGTGGTTCCTGCTCTGGTCCGGGGTCTTCGAGCGGCATCCCGGCCTGAAGTTCGGCGTCGCCGAGTCGGGCTGCTGGTGGCTGCCGAACCAACTGTGGTTCATGGACCGGCTCTACCTCGGCGCGCACGGCGGCAAGAAGCTCTCGCCGTTCTCCGAGCTGAAGCGGCCGCCGAGCGAGTACCTGGACCGCCAGGTCTTCGTCTGCGCGACGAACACCAAGCGCCGGGAGCTCGCGCAGCGCTACGAGATCGGCGTGGACAACATCCTGTGGGGTTCGGACTTCCCGCACCCCGAGGGCACGTGGCCCGACACCCGCAACTGGCTGAGGAACACCTTCCACGACATCCCGGTCGGCGAGAGCCGCCGGATGCTGGGCCTGGCGGCGGCCGACGTCTTCGGCTTCGACACCGCGAAGCTGGCCCCGATCACCCGCCGCATCGGCCCCACGCCGGCCGAACTGGGCCAGAGCGCGGACCAGGCGGCGGTGGAGGCATCCTGGGCCCGCTCGCGCGAGGTGGGCCGCCACTGGCTGACGGACAACGACTTCCCGGTGCTGGGGGTGAACCCGTGACGTCCCCGGAGCGTTACACCGTCATCTCGGCGGACTGCCACGCGGGCGCGGACCTGCTGGACTACAAGCCGTACCTGGAGAAGCGGTACCACGACGACTTCGACGCCTGGGCCGCCACCTACGTGAACCCGTACGAGGACCTCCTCGCGGACACCGCCGACCGCAACTGGAACTCCGGGCGCCGGCTCTCCGAGCTGGAAGCGGACGGCATCGTCGCCGAAGTCGTCTTCCCCAACACCATCCCGCCGTTCTTCCCCAAGGCCTCCCTGATGGCCCAGCCCCCGACGGCAGCGGAGTACGCGATGCGCTGGGCCGGGCTCCAGGCCCACAACCGGTGGCTGGCGGACTTCTGCGCGGACGCGCCGGGGCGCCGCGCGGGGGTGGTCCAGATCCTGCTCAACGACGTGGAGGCGGCGGTTCGCGAGATCCGCCGCACGAAGGAGGCGGGCCTCACGGGCGGCATCCTGCTGCCCGGCGTCCCGCCCGGCTCCACCGTCCCGGAGCTCTACTCGGCCGCGTACGACCCGATCTGGGCGGTGTGCGACGAGCTGGACGTCCCGGTCAACCACCACGGCGGCTCGGCCTCGCCGCCGCTGGGCGACGAACCGGCGGCCCGCGCCGTCTTCATGGTGGAAACCACCTGGTTCTCGCACCGGGCCCTGTGGCACCTCATCTTCGGCGGTGCCTTTCGCCGCCATCCCGGGCTGAAGCTGGTCCTGACGGAGCAGGGCTCCGGCTGGATCCCGGGCGTGCTGGAGATGCTGGACTACTACCACGGCCGCCTGGTCGCGGCCTCGGCGACGGCCGAGTCCAAATTCGGCGCGGGCCTCGCCGAGTCCATGGGCAAGGGCCCGGGGGAGGTCTGGCGGGACAACTGCTTCGTGGGCGCGAGCTTCATGCGTCCCCACGAGGTCCCGCTGCGGGACCGGATCGGCCTCGACAAGATCATGTGGGGCAGCGACTACCCCCACGACGAGGGCACGACCCCCTACTCCCGCGAGGGCCTGCGCATCGCCTACGCGGGCCTCCCGCGCGAGGAGGTGGCCGCCATGGTCGGCGGCAACGCGGCCCGCGTCTACGGCTTCGACCTCCCCCGGCTCGACGCGCTGGCGGCGAAGCACGGCCCGACGGTAACGGAGATCGCCGAGCCCCTGAAGACGGTCCCGCCCGAGGCCACCAGCCCGGCCTTCGCCCGCGGGGGCTCGGTCCGGGTCTGGTAGCCCCGTTCCCCGACCGGGGCGGCTCGGCCCATGTACACGAGCCGCTCCGGCGGGAACAGGTCGGCGCCGAGCAGCGTGTTCGGGCCGTACACCTCGACGACGAGATCCTTCGCGGCCGCCAGCGGGGACAGACCGACGGGTCCGGCGGAGCGGCTCACGGCGAGACGGGTCAGGCGGGGCAGCTCCAGCAGGGGCTCCAGCCCGGCGGCGAGGGTGCACTTGAGCAGCACGAGGTCAGTCAGCCGCTCGTGCCGGAGCGGTCCCGAGGGATCGAACGACATGCTCTGCAGCTGCAGGATCTCCAGGGCCGGCACGGACCGCTGTCCCGCGAGCTGATCGGCCTGTCGGTCGCTGCCCAGGGTCAGCGCCCTGATGCCCGGCCGCCGTTCGAGCCCGTGCAGTTCCACTCCGGACGCCTTCTTCGCGGCGGGCGGCGAGGCGGCGAGGCGTTCGTGCTCCGGGAGCCGGGCGGGCGCCTCGCCCGGGCGGGTGGCCAGGGTCTGCGCCGGGCGGCGGATCCTCCGGGTCGCCCAGCTCGGCCGGGCGGCGCCAGCGCGCGGCCGGCGCCACCGGGTCCGCCGTCAGGCCGGCGCCCGGCGCCCGCGCCAGGAGCGACTTCACCGGGGCTCCCGCGGCCGTGCCCGCCACCCGTAAGAGGACCGTCTCGAAACCCGTCATTCCCCACCCTCCCCGAACCGTCGGTAACCTCTATGGATACCGATCGGTAACAACCCCTAGCGGCACCCCGGAGGCCGCCTCTATGGTGCGGACATGCCGAACCTGCCCGATGTCGTGCTGTGGTCCATACCCGCCTTCGTGCTGCTCACCGTCGTCGAGCTGGTGAGCTACCGCCTCCATCCCGACGAGGACGCCGCCGGGTACGACACCAAGGACGCGGTCACGAGCGTCACCATGGGGCTCGGCAGCATCGGCTTCGACCTGCTGTGGAAGATCCCGGTCGTCGCGGTCTTCACCGCGGTCCATGAACTCACCCCGCTCAGGGTGCCGTTCCTGTGGTGGACCGCCCTGCTGATGCTGCTCGCGCAGGACTTCCTCTATTACTGGCAGCACCGGCTCCACCACGTCATCCGCATCCTGTGGGCCTGCCACGTGGTCCACCACAGCAGCCGGCGGTTCAACCTCACCACCGCCCTGCGCCAGCCCTGGACCAGTGCGACCACCTGGTGGTTCTACCTCCCGATGGTGGCCCTCGGCGTGCACCCCGCGGCCATCCCGTTCTGCTACGGACTCAACCTCCTCTACCAGTTCTGGGTCCACACCGAGCGCATCGGGAAGCTGCCCCGTGCCTACGAGTACGTCTTCAACACGCCCTCCCACCACCGGGTCCACCACGCCTCCCAGGGCGGCTACCTGGACCGCAACTTCGGCGGGATCCTGATCGTCTGGGACCGGATGTTCGGCTCCTGGGTGGGGGAGACGGAGCGCCCCGTCTACGGGCTCACCAAGAACATCGACACCCACAACCCGCTGCGGGTCGCCACCCACGAGTACGCCTCCATCGCGCGCGACGTACGCGCCGCCCACAGCTGGCGCGAGCGCGCAGGACGCGTCTTCGGCGGCCCCGGCTGGCAGCCCGCCCAGCCCATCGTGCAGCCCACCGCCCAGCCCGCCGCCCCGGAGCAGGAGCGCGTCGCGTGAGCGCCACCGCCCCCCGTACGCCGTCCTGGGCGCGCCCCGTGCCCGAGGCGGGCGGCGCCGGCCGGATCCTGCTCGGCGCCTTCGGCGCGGCCGCCGCCGTCGACCTGGCCTCGCTGCTGGCCGGCTGGCACCTCGGGCACGTCCTGGCCAAACCGCTGCTGATGCCGCTGCTGGTGGCCCACGTGCTCACCCGCGGCGCGCCCCGACTGCTCGTCGCCGCCCTGCTGTTCGGGTGGGGCGGGGACCTGGCCCTGCTCTTCGACGCCGACGCTGCCTTCCTCGTCGGCATGGGCTCCTTCGCCGCCGGGCACGTCTGCTACCTCGTGCTCTTCGGCCGGGGCAGGACGAGCCCCGCGCTCGGGGGCGCGTACGCCCTCGCGCTCGTCGGGACCGTCGCGCTGCTCTGGGGCGACCTCCCGGCCGACCTGCGCGTGCCCGTCGCCGGCTACAGCCTGCTGCTCACCGCCATGGCGCTGCGCTCCAGTGCCCTCGGCCGGGCGGCGGGGCTCGGCGGGGCGCTGTTCCTGCTCTCCGACACCCTCATCGCCACCGGGGTCGCCGAGTGGCCCCAGCTGCCCCGCCCGGACTTCTGGATCATGGCCACGTACCTCGTGGCCCAGTACCTGCTGGCCGTGGGCGCGCTCACCGAGGGGCGGGCGTACCGTGGGGTGGTCATACAAGACTGAACGATCCACCCCCGAGCCGGAGGACTGCACCACCATGCGCGCCACCGTCATCCACGCCCCGCACGACATCCGCGTGGAGGAGGTGCCCGACGCTGCGATCCAGCGCCCCGAGGACGCCGTCGTCCGCGTCCTGCGCGCCTGCATCTGCGGCAGCGACCTGTGGGCCTACCGCGGCGAGGCCCAGCGCCAGCCCGGCCAGCGGATCGGCCACGAGTTCCTCGGCATCGTCGAGGAGACCGGCTCCGCCGTGTCCGGCCTGCGGCCCGGAGACCTCGTCGTGGCCCCCTTCATGTGGTCCGACGGCACCTGCGCGTACTGCTCCGAGGGCCTGTACACCTCCTGCGAGCACGGCGGCTTCTGGGGCTCGGTCGGCCACGACGGCGGCCAGGGCGAGGCCGTCCGCGTCCCGCACGCCGACGGCACCCTGGTGAAGCTGCCCGCCGAGGCCGCGTCCGACGACCACCTGCTGACCGGGCTGCTCGCGCTGTCCGACGTCATGGGCACCGGGCACCACGCCGCGCTGGGCGCCGGCGTGCGCAAGGGCGCCACGGTCGCCGTCGTCGGTGACGGCGCGGTCGGCCTGTGCGGCGTCCTCGCGGCCAAGCGCCTCGGCGCCGAGCGGATCATCGCACTGGGCCGCCACACCGCCCGTACGGACATCGCGAGGCTCTTCGGGGCCACCGACGTCGTCGCCGAGCGCGGTGAGGCCGCCGAGGCGGCCGTCCGCGAGCTCACCGGCGGCCGGGGCGCGCACGCCGTCATCGAGGCGGTCGGCACCGAGGTGTCCATGCGCACCGCCGTGAACATCACCCGCGACGGCGGGGCCGTCGGCTACGTCGGCGTCCCGCACGGCAGCGGCACCGGACTCGACCTCGGTGTCATGTTCGACCGCAACATCACCCTGCGCGGCGGTGTGGCCCCCGTCCGGGCGTACATCCCGGAGCTGCTGGAGGACGTGCTGGCCGGCACGATCGACCCGGCCCCCGTCTTCGACCGGGCCGTCTCCCTGGACGAGGTCCCGGACGGCTACCGCGCGATGGACGACCGCAGCGCGCTCAAGGTGATGATCAAGCCCTGAGCCGAGGCGAGGCATGAAAAGGGGCCGGGCGGGTGAACCCCGCCCGGCCCCCTCGCCGCGGTGACTACTTGACGGCCTTCAGCGCGTCGACCACGCCGTAGCCGTAGTAGCCGGTCTGGCCCCACTTGCTGTTGCAGGTGGTGGCGTCGACCAGCGCGCCCGTGGCGTCGTACACCTTCTCCGGGCAGGCCGCCTTGGTGGCCTGGGCCTTCAGCATCGCCTGGAGCTGCGAGGGCGTGGCGTACGGGTGCGCGCTCTTCAGCAGTGCCGCGACACCGGCGACGTGCGGGCCGGCCATCGAGGTGCCCTGCTTGTAGCCGTAGCCGCCGCCCGGGAGGGTGGACAGCACGCGGCCGTTGGCGTCCGGGGTGCCCGGGACCTGGTACTTGTCACCGCCGGGGGCCGCGACGTCGACGACGCCCAGGCCGTAGCTGGAGTAGTACGACTTGAAGCCCTGGTCACCGGTCGCGCTCACCGTGACCACACCCGGCAGCTGGGTGGGCAGGTCCAGGCAGACGTGCGGGTCTATCGTGCGCGGGACGGGGGTGCCGTCGTCCGGGCTCGTGTCGTCGACGATCGCGTTCGACGCCAGGTCGTGGTTCGAGTTGCCGGCCGAGGCCACGCTGAGCACGCCCTTGCGCTCGGCGAACTTCGTGGCCCGGGTGAGGGCCTCCACCAGTGCCTTCTGGTCGTCGTCCGACTTGCAGTTGTACAGCCAGGGGTCCACGTAGTAGCTGTTGTTGGTGACCTCGATCCCCTTCTCGGCGGCGAACATGAAGCCGCAGACGACCGCCTCGGTGTAGAAGAGGCTGGTCGCGGGCTCGCTCACCTTGATCGCGGCGACCTTCACGCCGGGCGCCACGCCGCTGATGCCGATCCCGTTGCGCGCGGCCGCGATGGTGCCCGCCACGTGGGTGCCGTGGTCGCTGCCGTCCGGGTACGGACGCCAGGCGCCCTCGGTGGTGTCGGCGACGCCGCCGACGCAGTTGGCGGACTGGCCCTTGGAGAAGTTCGGGGCGAGATCCGGGTGGGTGTCGTCCACGCCCGTGTCGATGACGCCCACCGTGACGTTCGGGCTGCCATCGTTGATCTTGTGAGCCTGGTCGGCCTTGATCGCCCGCAGGTCCCACTGGTTGGACTCCAGGGGTTCCTGCCCCGGCTCGGCCTGCGCCGCCGCCCTGGCGGCGTCCGCCGCGCTCAGCTGCTGCGTGGTGCCCTCCTCGGTGGTCTGCACCACCGAGAGGGGGGCCGTACGGGTGGCCCCGACCGACACGAACAGACTGCGCTGGGCGCGCAGCTGCTTGGCGAAGTCCGGGTTCTGGGAGTGTGCGACGACGACCCCGATCTGCTCATAGGCCGTCACCACCGTTCCGCCGGCCCGCTCGATCGACTTCTTCGCCTGCTTCACCGTGCCGTACGCGGTCAGGTTCGCGACGTACGACAGCTTGGGGCCGGAGGTGTCGGACGTGGCGGCGGCCGCCGTGCCTGCCGTGCTGCCCAGCGGCGCGGCGGAGGCCGCGACCGAGGGCAGGAAGGCGAGCGAGGCCGTGAGGGCCAGTCCGACCGGAACGGCGAGAGCGCGTCCGCGACCGGTTCCCAGATGAGCCATGGGTTCTCCACATCATCGTGACAAAGCCGTGCGGGGCGCGGTCGCGCCCGACGGGTTCATGTCACGCGAACCTAGTGCCGCTGTTCGCCTTTGCGCCATCTGTTCGAGAAATCAGCGTTCAAAAAAGATAAGCAGTCAAAGAATCAGCGGGTGTTGAACCGTCCCGACACGCCGGCCGTGCCGTTGACAAGGGGGGATCAGCGCCACCGTCCCCCCCCCACACGGAGGTTGTTTTGTCCGTAGTCCCCACCGCACCCGCGTCACAAGGAGAGTCCCCCGTGACCGAAGCAGCGTCGCCGCCGCGCAGCGCGGGAACGCCGCCGGCGAGCCCGACGGCCGAAGAGTTCGCACACGTGCAGCAGAGTGCCGAGTTCGCCGAACTGCGCAGCTCCTACCGCTCCTTCGCCTTCCCGCTCACCGTGGCCTTCATCGCCTGGTACCTGCTCTACGTCCTGCTGTCCAACTACGCGGGCGACTTCATGGGGACCAAGCTCTTCGGCAACGTCAACGTCGCCCTGGCCCTCGGCCTCGGCCAGTTCGCGACGACCTTCCTCATCGCCTGGTGGTACTCCCGCCACGCCAACGCCAAGCTCGACCCCAAGGCGGCTGCCATCAAGGCGCGGATGGAGGCCGGGGAATGAGCAGCACGCTCCACGCGTCGGCCCGGCTGACCGCGGTCGCCGCCGGCGCCACCGAGCACCGGCCGCTGATCATCACCCTCTTCGGGCTGTTCGTCGTCGCCACCCTGATCATCACCGTCTGGGCCGGCCGCCAGACCAAGGACGCCGCCGACTTCTACGCGGGCGGCCGCCAGTTCACCGGCTTCCAGAACGGCCTCGCCATCTCCGGCGACTACATGTCCGCCGCGTCCTTCCTCGGCATCGCCGGAGCCATCGCCCTCTTCGGCTACGACGGCTTCCTGTACTCCATCGGCTTCCTCGTCGCCTGGCTGGTCGCGCTGCTGCTCGTCGCCGAGCCCCTGCGCAACTCCGGCCGCTACACCATGGGCGACGTCCTCGCGTACCGGATGCGCCAGCGGCCCGTCCGCACCGCCGCGGGCACCTCCACCATCGTGGTGTCGATCTTCTACCTGCTGGCCCAGATGGCCGGCGCAGGCGTGCTCGTCTCGCTGCTCCTGGGCATCACCAGCGACGGCGGCAAGGTGGCCATCGTCGCGCTGGTCGGCCTCCTGATGATCGTCTACGTGACCATCGGCGGCATGAAGGGCACCACCTGGGTGCAGATGGTCAAGGCCGTCCTGCTCATCGCGGGCACCCTGCTGATCACCTTCCTGGTGCTGCTGAAGTTCGACTTCAACATCTCCGACCTGCTGGGCAAGGCCGCCGAGAACAGCGGCCGGGGCGCCAAATTCCTGGAGCCGGGCCTGAAGTACGGCAAGGACTCGACCACGAAGCTGGACTTCATCTCGCTCGGCCTCGCCCTGGTCCTGGGCACCGCTGGCCTGCCGCACATCCTGATCCGCTTCTACACCGTTCCCACCTCGAAGGCCGCGCGCAAGTCCGTGAACTGGGCCATCGGCATCATCGGCGGGTTCTACCTGATGACCATCGCCCTCGGTTTCGGCGCCGCCGCGCTGCTCGACCGGGACGAGATCATCAAGTCCAACAAGGCGGGCAACACGGCGGCCCCGCTGCTCGCCCAGGCCGTCGGCGGCGGCGCCGACTCCACCGGCGGCGCGATCCTGCTCGCCGTGATCTCGGCGGTGGCCTTCGCCACCATCCTCGCGGTCGTCGCGGGCCTCACCCTCGCCTCCTCTTCCTCCTTCGCCCACGACATCTACGTGAACGTGATCCGCAAGGGCGAAGCCACCGAGAAGGAGGAGGTGCGGGCCGCCCGCTGGTCCACCGTGGTCATCGGCGCCGTCGCCATCGGCCTCGGAGCCATGGCCCGCGACCTCAACGTCGCCGGCCTGGTCGCCCTCGCCTTCGCGGTCGCCGCCTCCGCCAACCTGCCGACGATCCTCTACAGCCTCTTCTGGAAGCGCTTCACCACCCGGGGCGCGCTGTGGTCCATCTACGGAGGCCTGGTCTCCTCGGTCGTCCTGGTGCTCTTCTCCCCGGTCGTGTCCGGGAAGCCCACCTCGATGTTCAAGGACGCCGACTTCTACTGGTTCCCGCTGGAGAACCCCGGGATCATCTCCATCCCGCTCGGCTTCCTGCTGGGCTGGCTGGGAACCGTACTGTCCAAGGAGAAGGCCGACCCCCAGAAGTTCGCGGAGCTGGAGGTGCGCTCCCTGACCGGCACCGGCGCCCACTGACGTCCCGCACCTCTGCGAGATGCTCCGAACACCCAGCGTGGCCGCGTCGTACTTCCCTACGACGCGGCCGCGCTGGGTCTCGTTCGTTCGGGCGCCCTTACTTGTAACAGGCGTCGCGTAGGCTCGAACGAAGCGCAGCAATAGTCATCCCAAAGCGGCGCAAACCCTATACAACCGGACAGGGGAGGGGGCCCACAGTGCTTCTCGACACGTACGGCCGCGTGGCCACTGACCTGCGCGTCTCGCTCACCGACCGGTGCAATCTGCGCTGTACCTACTGCATGCCCGAAGAGGGCCTGCAGTGGCTCGGCAAGTCCGATCTGCTCAGCGACGAAGAGATCGTCCGGCTGATCCGCATCGCGGTCACGCAGCTCGGGATCACCGAGGTCCGCTTCACCGGCGGCGAGCCGCTGCTGCGGCCCGGCCTGGTCGGGATCGTCGAGCAGTGCGCGGCCCTGGAGCCCCGTCCCCGGATGTCGCTGACCACCAACGGCATCGGCCTCAAGCGCACCGCCGGGGCGCTGAAGGCCGCGGGCCTGGACCGGGTAAACGTTTCCCTGGACACCCTGCGCCCCGACGTGTTCAAGACCCTCACCCGCCGCGACCGGCACCACGACGTCATCGACGGCATGGCGGCGGCCCGCGAGGCCGGCCTCACCCCGGTGAAGGTCAATGCCGTCCTGATGCCCGGGCTCAATGACGACGAAGCCCCCGACCTGCTCGCCTGGGCCGTGGAGAACGAGTACGAGCTCCGCTTCATCGAGCAGATGCCGCTCGACGCCCAGCACGGCTGGAAGCGCGACGGCATGATCACCGCCGGGGACATCCTGGCGTCCCTGCGCACCCGCTTCACGCTCACCGAGGAAGGCGCCGACGAGCGCGGCTCCGCCCCGGCCGAGCGCTGGGTCGTCGACGGCGGCCCGGCCACCGTCGGCGTCATCGCCTCCGTCACCCGCCCGTTCTGCGGGGCCTGCGACCGTACGCGGCTCACCGCCGACGGCCAGGTCCGTACGTGCCTGTTCGCCACCGAGGAGTCGGACCTGCGCGCCGCCCTGCGCTCGGGCGCCCCGGACGAGGAGATCGCCCGGCTGTGGAAGGTGGCGATGTGGGGCAAGAAGGCGGGGTCCGGTCTGGACGACCCGTCCTTCCTCCAGCCCGACCGGCCGATGTCGGCGATCGGCGGCTGAGCCACTCAGCCGCTCAGCCGCTCAGCCGCTCCGAGCCCTCCGGCTGTACCCACGCGTCGAGCTTCACGACGTCCTTGAGGAAACCGCGGACCCCCAGGAACTGGGAGAGGTGTTCGCGGTGCTCCTCGCATGCCAGCCAGGTCTTGCGGCGCTCCGGCGCGTGCAGCTTCGGGTTGTTCCATGCCAGGACCCAGACGGCCGCGTCGCGGCAGCCCTTGGCGGAGCAGGTGGGAGCGGCATCGGTCCCGGAGGAGTCAGGGAAGCCGGTGGAGTCAGGGGAGTTCACGCCTCAACCCTACAAACCCCTGAAACGGGAAAGCGACGCCGAGCAGCCACGGGGGGAGCTGCCCGGCGTCGGTCCGTCGCTCCGACGGGGGATGCGGAGCGCGTAGGCAGTATGTCACGCAGGACCCGGTGCGGTGCACCGGAACTTCATGATTGATCTGAGCTCTTCTTGAGGTTTCCCGTCTCCAGCGCCGGGTGCACCGGGGCCGGGACGAAGTGAGAGGGCAGCGAGGGCGCCGACTCGCGCCCCGCGTTGGCGATGACCACCGCCACGTACGGCAGCAGGGCGCCCGCGACCAGAGTCACGATCGCCACGGGCCGCTGCACGTTCCACAAGACCACGGTCGCGATGACCGACAGCGTCCTGATGGCCATCGAGATCACGTACCGGCGCTGGCGGCCCCGCACGTCCTCGGCGAGCCCCATCCGCGCTCCGGTGATCCGGAAGACCTCGGTCCCGTTCCGCTTCGTCCGCTGCACACTCCACCACCCGATCAACCGCCGGACACTCCCCGGCCCGGACCCCTTCCACCGTACGCCCGGCGTCCGGAGTCGGGGAGAGCGGGTGTCCCCCGAACGGAGCCGTCCGGAATGCGCGGTACGCCGGACGGTCCGAGACTGGGCCCACATGCGCACAACGCGCCAGGAGGAGGCTCGACATGCATTGGTTGTGGGCGATCATCGTCGGTTTTGTGCTGGGCCTCATCGCCCGGGCCATCCTGCCGGGAAAGCAGCACCAGCCCCTCTGGCTCACCGTGATCTTCGGCATCATCGGCGGCGTGCTCGGCAACGCGGTCGCCACCTGGATCGGTGTCAATGACACCAAGGGCATCGACTGGATCCGGCACTTGCTGCAGCTTGCCGGAGCCGTCCTCATCGTCGGACTCGGCGACATGATCTACATGGCGGTCCGGGGCAACAAGCGTCAGATGACCTGAGGTCGTCCGCGGACCCGGGACATGACGGAGGGGCCGGTCGGACCATGCGCCCGAACCGGCCCCTCCGCCGTGCCGCGCCCTACGGGCGTACGAGCGGTCAGCCCGTGACCTCGACCGCGGCCAGGTTCTTCTTGCCGCGGCGCAGCACCAGCCAGCGCCCGTGCAGCAGGTCCTCCTTGGCGGGGACCGCGTCCTCGGCGGTGACCTTCACGTTGTTCACGTAGGCGCCGCCCTCCTTCACGGTCCGGCGCGCGGCCGACTTGCTGGCCACCAGCCCGGTCTCCGCGAACAGGTCGACCACCAGGCCCGGCTCGGCGACCTTCGTGTGCGGCAGCTCCGACAGGGCCGCCGCCAAGGTGGCCTCGTCCAGCTCCGTCAGCTCGCCCTGACCGAACAGCGCCTTCGACGCGGCGATCACGGCGGCTGTCTGGCCGGCGCCGTGCACCAGCGTCGTCAGCTCCTCCGCCAGCGCCCGCTGGGCGGCGCGCGCCTGCGGCCGCTCGGCGGTCTGGGCCTCCAGCTCCTCGAGCTCCTCGCGGGACTTGAAGGACAGGATCCGCATGTAGGTGGAGATGTCCCGGTCGTCCACGTTCAGCCAGAACTGGTAGAACGCGTACGGGGTGGTCATCTCCGGGTCGAGCCAGACGGCGCCGCTCTCGGACTTGCCGAACTTGGTGCCGTCCGCCTTGACCATCAGCGGGGTGGCCAGCGCGTGCACGTGCGCGCCCGGCTCCAGGCGGTGGATCAGGTCGAGACCGGCCGTCAGGTTGCCCCACTGGTCGGACCCGCCCTGCTGCAGCACGCAGCCGTAGCGCCGGTACAGCTCCAGGAAGTCCATGCCCTGGAGCAGCTGGTAGCTGAACTCCGTGTAGCTGATGCCCTGGTCGGACTCCAGGCGCCGGGCGACCGAGTCCTTCGTCAGCATCTTGTTGACGCGGAAGTGCTTGCCGATGTCCCGGAGGAACTCGATGGCGGACATGCCCGCCGTCCAGTCCAGGTTGTTCACCATGACCGCCGCGTTCTCGCCCTCGAAGGACAGGAACGGCTCGATCTGGGTGCGCAGCCGCGTCACCCAGTTCGCGATGGTCTCCGGGTCGTTCAGCGTCCGCTCGGCGGTCGGCCGCGGGTCGCCGATCTGGCCGGTGGCCCCGCCGACCAGCGCCAGCGGCCGGTTGCCGGCCAGCTGGAGCCGACGCACGGTGAGCACCTGGACCAGGTGCCCCACGTGCAGCGAGGCCGCGGTCGGGTCGAAGCCGCAATAGAACGTGACCGGACCGTCCGCGAACGCCTTGCGCAGCGCTTCTTCATCGGTGGACTGGGCGAAGAGCCCACGCCACTTCAGTTCGTCGACGATGTCCGTCACGGTCTCTCGACTCCTTCGAATGATGGGATTGCCGTCTCAGTCTATGGGGGTCAGACCCCCTTGCTGACCGAGCTCATGTTGAAGTCCGGGATGCGCAGGGCCGGCATCGCGGCCCGGGTGAACCAGTCGCTCCACTCCCGCGGCAGGGTCTTCTCGGTCCGCCCGGCCTCCGTGGCCCGCGACAGCAGGTCCACCGGCGACTCGTTGAAGCGGAAGTTGTTGACCTCGCCGACGACCTGGCCGTTCTCCACCAGGTAGACGCCGTCCCGGGTCAGCCCCGTGAGCAGCAGCGTGGCCGGGTCCACCTCGCGGATGTACCAGAGGCAGGTCAGCAGCAGCCCCCTCTCGGTGGCGGCCACCATCTCCTCCAGCGACTTGTCGCCGCCCCCGTCCAGGATCAGGTTCCCGAAGGCGGGGGAGACCGGCAGCCCGGTCAGGCCCGCGCTGTGCCGCGTCGTGGTCAGCCGGGCCAGCTCGCCGCCGCTGATCCACTCGGTCGCCGGGACCGGCAGGCCGTTGTCGAAGACCGAGGCGTCGTCGCCCGAGCTGTGCGCGATGACGAACGGCGCGGACTCCAGCCCGGGCGCGTTCGGGTCGCTGCGCAGGGTCAGCGGCAGCTCGGAGAGCTTCTCGCCGAGCCGGGTGCCGCCGCCGGGCTTGGAGAAGACCGTCCGGCCCTCCACGGCGTCGCGGGCCGCCGCCGACCACATCTGGTAGATCAGCAGGTCCGCCACGGCCGTCGGCGGCAGCAGCGTCTCGTACCGCCCGGCGGGCAGTTCGATCTTCCGCTCCGCCCAGCCCAGGCGTACGGCGAGCTCCGCGTCCAGCACGGTCGGGTCCACGTCCTTGAAGTCCCGGGTGGAGCGGCCCGCCCAGGCGGAGCGCTGCCGGTCGGGGGACTTGGCGTTCAGTTCGAGGGTGCCCATGGGCTGGTCGTGGCGCAGCCGCAGCCCCGTGGAGGTGCCGACGTACGTGGACACCAGCTCGTGGTTGGCGAAGCCGTACAGCTCCCGGCCGCCCGCCCGGGCCCGGGCGAAGGCTTCGCCGAGCGCCGGAGCGAAGTCGGCGAACACCGCCGAGGAGGTCTCCGCCGGGGCATCGGTGAAGTCCGGCGAGGCAGGGGTCCCGGTCACCAGCGGCTGGGCGTCCTCGGCGGGGTCCGCGCCCCGGGCGGCCGCCTCGGCGGCCCGTACCAGCGGTTCCAGGTCGGCGGCGGTGACGGCGGAGCGCGAGACGACCCCCGAGGCCGTGCCCTCCTTGCCGTCGACCGTCGCGATGACCGTCAGGGTCCGGCCGCGTGTGACGCCGTTGGTGGTGAGCGCGTTGCCCGCCCAGCGCAGGTTGGCGGTGGACTCCTCGTCGGCGATGACGACGCAGCCGTCCGCGGTGGACAGCTCCAGGGCCCGCTCGACGATCTCGTGGGGCTTGGTCGTGCGACTCGTCGACATCAGCGTCCCGCCTCCTGCGTGGTGTTCAAGATGTTCACGTCGCGGAACAGCGCGGACGGGCAGCCGTGCGAGACGGCCGCGACCTGACCCGGCTGGGCCTTTCCGCAGTTGAAGGCGCCGCCCAGGACATAGGTCTGCGGACCGCCGACCTTTTCCATCGAGCCCCAGAATTCGGTGGTCGTCGCCTGGTACGCGACGTCGCGCAGCTGACCGGCCAGCTTGCCGTTCTCGATCCTGTATGCCCGTTGCTGCGTGAACTGGAAGTTGTAGCGCTGCATGTCGATCGACCAGGAGCGGTCGCCGACCACGTAGATCCCGCGCTCCACCCCGCCGATCAGATCCTCCGTGGACAGCCCGCCCGGATCCGGCTGCAGCGAGACGTTCGCCATCCGCTGCACCGGCACGTGCCCGGGGGAGTCGGCGAAGGCGCAGCCGTTGGAGCGCCCGAGGCCGGTCAGCTTCGCGATCCGCCGGTCCAGCTGGTAGCCGACCAGCGTGCCGTCCTTGACCAGGTCCCAGCTCTGCCCCTCGACGCCCTCGTCGTCGAAGCCGACGGTCGCCAGCCCGTGCTCGGCGGTCCGGTCACCCGTCACGTTCATGATCGAGGAGCCGTACCTGAGCTTGCCCAGCTGGTCGAAGGTGGCGAAGGAGGTCCCCGCGTACGCCGCCTCGTAGCCCAGCGCCCGGTCCAGCTCGGTGGCGTGCCCGATCGACTCGTGGATGGTGAGCCACAGGTTGGACGGGTCCACGACCAGGTCGTAGCGGCCGGACTCGACGCTCGGCGCCCGCATCTTCTCGGCGAGCAGGCCGGGGATCTGCTCCAGCTCGGCGTCCCAGTCCCAGCCGGTGCCGGTCAGGTACTCCCAGCCGCGCCCGGCCGGCGGGGCGATGGTGCGCATCGAGTCGAACTCGCCCGTGGCGGCGTTCACGGCGACCGCGGTGAGCTGCGGGTGGATCCGCACCCGCTGCTGGGTGGTGGAGGTGCCCGCGGTGTCGGCGTAGAACTTGTTCTCGTGGACGGCGAGCAGCGAGGCGTCCACGTGGGCCACGCCCTCGGCCGCCAGCAGCCGGGAGCTGAAGTCGGCGAGCAGCGCCGCCTTCTCCGCGTCCGGTACCTCGAACGGGTTCACGTCGTACGCCGAGATCCACGTCCGGTCCGCGTGCACCGGCTCGTCCGCGAGCTCGACGCGCTCGTCCGAACCCGCCGCCTTGATCACCTGGGCCGACAGCTTCGCCATGGCCACGGCCTGCGAGGCCACCTTGGCGGCGGCGTCCATGGTCAGGTCCACACCGGAGGCGAACCCCCAGCTCCCCCCGTGCACGACCCGGACCGCGTATCCCAGGTCGGTGGTGTCGGACCCGCCGGACGGCTTGGCGTCGCGCAGCCGCCAGGAGGCGCTGCGGATCCGCTCCAGCCGGAAGTCGGCATGGTCGGCGCCCAGCGCGCGGGCCCGCGCGAGCGCCGCGTCGGCGAGCGCCCGCAAGGGCAGCGCGGTGAAGGCCGCGTCGATGGAATGGGGCACGGAAGTCCTCCCGGGGTCGGAGCCGGTCGCCTCGATCATGTCGCGCTCGCGGCTGTTGTGCCTACATCTTTCTGTAGGGACTCGACAGAGCCCGTCCCAAGGCCCTGTGGGAGCCCGATTCTCCGTACGGGCGATGCGACCTATAGGTTTTTGGTATTCAGAGCCGCTAGTCGAAAGGGTGATCCGTTGAGCCGCTCGGTTCTCGTCACCGGAGGTAACCGGGGCATCGGCCTCGCCATCGCCCGAGCTTTCGCGGAGGCCGGGGACAAGGTCGCGATCACGTACCGGTCGGGCGAGCCGCCGGAGGAGCTCGCCGCGCTCGGCGTGCTGGCCGTGCGCTGCGACATCACCGACTCCGAGCAGGTGGAGCAGGCCTACAAGGAGATCGAGGACAAGCACGGCGCCGTCGAGGTGCTGGTGGCCAACGCCGGCATCACCAAGGACACCCTGCTCATGCGGATGTCCGAGGAGGACTTCGCGTCGGTCGTCGACACCAACCTCACCGGCACCTTCCGCGTGGTCAAGCGAGCCAACCGAGGCATGCTGCGCGCCAAGAAGGGCCGCGTCGTCCTGATCTCCTCGGTGGTCGGACTGCTGGGCTCGGCGGGCCAGGCCAACTACGCCGCCTCCAAGGCGGCCCTGGTCGGCTTCGCCCGCTCCCTCGCCCGGGAACTGGGCTCCCGCAACATCACCTTCAACGTCGTCGCCCCCGGTTTCGTGGACACCGACATGACGAAGGTGCTCACCGACGAGCAGCGCGCGGGCATCGTCGGCCAGGTGCCCCTGGGCCGCTACGCGCAGCCCGAGGAGATCGCGGCAGCCGTGAGCTTCCTGGCGTCCGACAACGCCGCGTACATCACTGGAGCCGTCATTCCCGTTGACGGCGGATTGGGCATGGGTCACTGATCACCATGAGCGGAATTCTCGACGGCAAGCGCATCCTCATCACCGGGGTGCTGATGGAGTCGTCCATCGCCTTCCACACCGCCCGGCTGGCCCAGGAGCAGGGCGCCGAGGTCATCCTCACCGCGTTCCCGCGGCCGACGCTGACCGAGCGCATCGCCCGCAAGCTGCCCAAGCCCGCCAAGGTGATCGAGCTCGACGTCACCAACGACGAGCACCTGGCCCGGCTGGAGGAGCTCGTCCGCGCGGAGCTCGGCGGCCTCGACGGCGTCGTCCACTCCATCGGCTTCGCGCCGCAGGACGCCCTGGGCGGCAACTTCCTGAACACCCCCTTCGAGTCGGTCGCGACCGCGATGCACGTCTCGGCGTTCTCGCTGAAGTCGCTGACCATGGCCTGCAAGCCGCTCTTCTCGGCGGAGGGCGCGGCCGTCGTCGGCCTGACCTTCGACGCGCAGTACGCGTGGCCGCAGTACGACTGGATGGGTCCGGCCAAGGCGGCCCTGGAGGCCACCAGCCGCTACCTCGCCCGCGACCTGGGCAAGGAGAAGATCCGCTGCAACCTGGTCTCGGCCGGTCCGATCGGCTCGATGGCCGCGAAGTCCATCCCCGGCTTCTCCGAGCTGGCGGACGTCTGGAACCACCGCTCCCCGATGGAGTGGGACATGAGCGACCCGGAGCCGGCGGGCAAGGGCGTCGTGGCCCTGCTGTCGGACTGGTTCCCCAAGACCACCGGCGAGATCGTCCACGTGGACGGCGGCCTGCACGCGATGGGTGCCTGACCGCGTCGACCGCGGGCCCGCCCCCGGGCCGGCTCCATCCGTACGGCGGCGGCCGCGTCTTCCTTCCGGG